>NZ_JBQCZW010000041.1:0-10673 GCF_052089425.1 Ancrocorticia sp.
CAGGTCTCGGGAGGCGCCAGCTGTGCCTCAGCGGGCGGCCAGCCGGGCCGTTTGTCCCAATTTTCGCCGAATTTGCGGCCAGTGTCTAATTTTGAGGGCACTAATTCCATTCCTAACGGAGACAGCTGTCTCATTTTGTATTTAGACTGATGCTGTCACGCAGGAAGCCGTGTTCGGGGATTCACGAGTCCTCATTCCAACGAAAGGTGTTTACAAAATGGCGCACATCAAGAATCGCTCGGTCAAAGGAGACCGCAAGGGGTGCCAGATCAGCTGGTGGAAGCTTGTCACAGGCGCTGCCGTGGTTGGCCCGGCAGCCGTGGTTGCCTTCCTCAACAGCTACCAGAAGAAGTACGTCGTGGACACGACGCCAGCAGAAACCCCGTTGCCAGGTGACGATTTGCTGACAGACGAGGGCCGCAACGAACTCACGATGCAGATTGAGATCGATGCCCCGCCGGAGAAGGTGTGGCCGCTCATCAACCAGCTTGGCCAGCACAAGGCGGGCTTCTACAGCTTCCAGCTGTTCGAAAACATGGTCCACTTCCGCATCCGCAATACCTACGAACCTCAGGACCGTTGGCAGGATACAAAGGTTGGGGACTGGACGTTCTATGGCCAGCAAGGGATCGGGCATCGCATCGAACTTCTTGAAGAGGGGAAGTACTTCGTTGGTAAGTCGGATTCCCGGACACCTCCAACCAACAAGGGCGCAATCGCGTGGACACCCGCGGGCACTCGCGAATTCGCGTGGACCTGGGGATTCTTCCTTGAGGAGCTTCCGGGCGGCCGGACGCGTTTCACTACCCGCAACCTCTCGTGGGCAGATATTGAAAAGCCCATCCCAGCACTTATCGTGGCCGGCCTGATGTGGGGCTGGTCTTCAGGTGTGATGCAGACCCGCCTGCTCGAAGTTGTCAAGGCATGTGCCGAGGGCCGCCGGTTCCTCGAGCTCTAAGTAAACCCCAGCATTTATCCACGATGGCCACGCAATAGGCGCGATGGCCCTCGTGAAAGGAAAGGAATAGTTATGTCTGAAACGTCAAATTGCACCGATTCCACGTGCACCCGCGGCGGCACCCCCACCGCCTTCTGGATCGCCCTTGGGGTAGTGGCAGCTGCGGCCGCAGTTTCGCCGCGAATCTTCGATCGGATCTGGAGCCGCCACCACTGAGGCTAGGTGGCTGGAAGATCACGATGATACAGAGAACCAGCACTGACCGCAGAAAGGTGGATGTGATGAATACTCTAGGAGGTATGCGTCCATGAGCGAAAATACAGATACTCTTCTGGGCCCGTCGGTGAAGGCGCGGGTCCGTGGTACAACGTTGCCCGATGGGACCCGCCCACTTCTCCAGTGGCCAACCCGCGAAAAGCCCTACGGGCCGGCAACCAGCCGGCGCCTGTGGCGTACCAGAGCGATATACCTTGCGATAGCCGCGATCGGCGTTCTGCTGGTCATCGTCGCCTCCAGCCCGCGTTGGCACGCGTTCGGCATCGGTTTGCTCTTCCCGGGAGCCGGCCTGTTCTATCCAGCCGGCGGTGCCAGCGCCGTGCTGCTCAACGTGGTGTGGTTCCTCGTTGTGATGGCAGCGTTCGTGGTGAGCTTGCTCGTGTGGTTTGCAACGGCGAACGTATTCGCCCCCATCGCCGTGTGGCTTGCTGCCGCGGGACTGGCGGCCATACGCGCGCCCGAAGCAGGCAACGATTGGTTTGCGGCGGTACCGCTGGGCGGTCTGCTGGTGTTCTCTATCGCCCGTGCCATCTGGGTACGGCGAAGCTTCGCGCGTGCCGAAAAGGCCACGCAAGAGCGGAATGCGGCAGTGGCCGATATGGTCATGCCGGCACGGCCAAGCTTCGTGCCTGCTCAGCCCTTCGTTGGCCCAGAGCTGACCAAGGATGAGCTGGCACTGCTCCGGTTCCCCCTAGAGCTATCACTCCAGCCCGTCGATTCCTTCTGGGGATTCGACCGGATGGACCAGTTCAGGGATGCTGCCACACGCTATCAATCGAATTTCACTGGCTACCTGCTGGCGGTGGCAAACTACTCGCGGATGCCCGCCTTCCATGGCTACATGGCACAGGCCCAGCGCAATCTGATCGATAAGGTCCTCTTGCCACCCATGTGGGATTACTGGCGCCTCGAAAACCGCTGGGGAAACCTTGGCTGGAGTGGAGACCCGGTTCTCCGTGACAACATCATGCTCAATGGGTGGTTCGGGTTGCACGTGGGACTCTACGAATCGGTGACGGGGGATACCCGCTACAGCGAACCGGGCGGGCTGACCTTCCGTTGGGATGAGAAAACGTCCTATGTTCATGACCTCAACACGATGAACCGTGCGGTCTATGACAACTACCTTCGGTATGACTTGGGATATTTCCCCTGCGAGCCCAATTGGATCTACCCGGTCTGTAACTCCGCAGGAATGATGTCCATGATCATCAACGATAGGCTCCACGGAACCACGTACTCCAGCGAGCTGGCGGACACGTACCGCTTCGCCCACGAAAACGAGTTTGTGGCTCCCGACGGTACGCCTGTTGGCCTGAAATCCACGCGTTTGGGTTGGAACGTCACGGTTCCCGAGGCGCTGAAGAACCTGTCTGCAGCGGGCCAAGCAGCCAGTTCAACTCTCGCCTCCCGTGATTCCAGCGGAACCGGGCAGAGTTCTCTCTTCCTCCCATTCCAGAACGCGATCTTCCCGGACATTGCGGAACGCGACTTCGTGGGTGGATCGTATGACGCCACACGCCAAGCGGTTCTCAGTGGAGCGCTTGATCTGCACGAAATGACAAAGAACGGCCCCCAGTCCGGCGGCCCCGCCTACCTCGGAATCCTTGGCAACGCCACAGAGTTCGGGGACACGGAACTCGCGGACACTGTCAAGGAGGCCTTCTGGAGCGATCCGAACTCCCACCTAGTCACCGAGAATGGCGTCAGCTACCTCGACTGGGTCAAGGTGGAGGATCCGGTGAAGCCAGAGGAGTCCCGGCGCCCCTCCATTGCGCCCGTAATGACCCAGGACGTTCTGTTGTCCGGGTTCTTCGGACGCCACGGCGGTGGCTTTGATCTGATCAACCGCGGTAATCCGGCGGAGTGGAACCAAGGCCCGCTATTGGCCGAGGTTCCTTACCCGGACGTTCTCGTGGCGCGCGCAGTGACCGACGGCCAGGCATTGGATGTTGTGCTGCGCCCCGGCGGCGAGGGTGGACGGTTTACCGTCTCCCTGTCCCGGCTGCAGCCAGGTCGTTCATACCGCGTGCTTGGCGCCGTGGATCGCATTGTGGAGGCGGACGCGAATGGATGCGCGGATGTGACCGTGGATCTCGATGACCGCCTCGAACTGCGGGTGGAGCCAACCACGTCCACGTCGGCCAGCTGATCGCCCTCTAGAAGAACAACTGAGGAGCCACTATGGCGTGTTGTCTGATCGCTCTTGTGTTGTATGGTCGCGTGACTTCGGGGGTGGCCCGGCTGTGGCATGCCGTAACTGGCCAGCCCATGCCGGATCGCCGCCCCCGGGTGGCAACACCGCCGATTGGCACGTGGAGCCAGCGGATGCCGGTGCCTTCAGATGGAACGCCGGCCACTGCAAGTGCCATGACTGCCAAGCGCAGGCGCCAAGCGTGGAAGTCACCCGTTGTTTTGGGTGCCTCTGTTCTTGCGGAGATCGGCTTAGCTCTGGTGCTGTGGCACTGGTGGAGGAATCAGGCCGCTGACCTGATGATGGATCATTCCGCCATGGCCGCCGCACCGGGCACTGCCGCCGTTGTGACTGTGCTGCTGATCGAGGTGCTGTTGGTTATTGGCACCCGAGTATGTGAGCGTTCGTGGGCGCTGGCGAGCATTGCCCTGCTGGGCCTAGCTGCAGCACTGGCATCCGCGTTCCTCGGCGCGTCCGGCGCCTCCCACAGTGTGGCGATGGCGGAAATGGTGCTGTTAACTACGGCGATTCCGATCATGCTCGCCACCCTGGCGGGCAGGCGGATCACCGGGGAGGACCGGCCCCGCGCCGCGAACACCACCGCATGGCTCCGGCTGATCCTAGCCGGCGTGGCAGCCGTGGCCCTCCCCGCGGCGGTGTTTTTCTGGCACCTGCCCGCCGTGCACCACGCGATGTCTCCGGAGATGCTTCTGCTTCGCAGCGCAAGCTATCTGGTGGCGGGAACGCTGCTGTGGTTCCTCATCACGAACAAGGGCATGAGCAAGGGTGGCGCTCTGCCCGCGAACACGCGCGCCGTGCTGCTGGGGATATCGTACGGCGCGATGGGCATCGTGGCGCTCGCGATGATTGTGGGCCCAGAACCGTTGATGCCCGCGATGGAATCCGCTCTGCCATGGGGCGCCCTTGCTGACCAGCGTGCGGGAGGGATCATCATGATGGTTGGCGACATCCTTCTGGTAGTTCCCGTGATCGCGGCCGCCCTAGCGCCGTCCCGCCCCGGATCCGACACAACATCATGGGTGGCACAACAGAGTGCCGCCCGCCAAAACCAAGACCAAAACCAAGAAATGGAGCTCTTGTCATGACAGAGAGCAATCGCAATCAGAACCTCGTGACGTGGCACAACCCATCGGGAGCGTGGTATTCAGCAGCGCTCATCACAGTGGGGTTGGCTGGGCTGGCCTATCTTCCGCTCATGAACGCCGTTCTTTCCGTTCCATCCTCGATTGCCTCGGACGGCTCGCGCACGGCCACCGTGCTAGTGATCGCTGCCGTGGCACTGGTGTCCGGCATCGCCGTGGCCGTCTACCCCCGCCCCAAGCCCACACGTTTGGGCTACGTCAGGGCTACGCTACAGCGCTGCATTCGCGGAGCGATCTGCGGTATTGGATTTGCGTGGGCAACATACAGCCTGATCGATACGTTCGTTTACGGAATCGCCCCGTTCGGCAACGCGTGGCTGACGGCGCTGACCCAGATTGGCGGGCTCCTGATCGCCGCCGCGCTGTGGGATCCCGGCCAGAAGCGCATCCTGCGCGCATGGTGGGACACGGTCAAGGGCTACAGCATGTCCGCCACGGGCGCGGCGCAGTAGCGTTCGCCAGTGGCAGTACTCAGGGCTCCGTGGGAATCTGCGTTACGTTCCCCGCGTTGTTGGTTGTAGCACTGTTTACTACTCGACAACACGGAATCAGGAGAAAATATGGCCGTCCCACAAGATGATGGGTTTCCTCAGAACACACGGAACGTATCTGGCGGTTTCGGCCAAATGCGCCAAGGCTCGCGCATCTGGCTATACGTGCAGGGCGCACTTAGCCTGATCGTCGGCATCCTCTTCATCGCTCTCCCCATCGAATCGGCGCTGTTCATCTCCATCTTCTTCGGAGCGTGGCTGGCAGTGACGGGCCTGACCGGCATCATCGCGCACTTCACACGCGAAAAGGAGCTGCGCAGCGGTTGGGGCTTGTTCTCCTCGATCGTCTCATTGATAGCCGGCGTACTGGCGCTGGCGTGGCCTGGTACGGCGGCGGTGACCATCACGTTCATCGTGACCATCTGGGCGCTCGCGATGGGAATCGGATACATTGTGTCCTCCTTCCGCTTTAGGCAGCTGGGTGCCCGCTACTGGTGGGGCATCCTGATCGCCGGGATCGTCGCTGTCCTCCTTGGAATCGCGATGGCCGCCGCACCCGGCGCGACGCTGCTGGGCCTTATTTGGGCCGTCGGTATTTTCGCCATCGTTGACGGCATTTCCGAGATCATGCTCGGGTTCAAGTTGCGGAAGTCCGAGTAACCGGTACTTTCGTACGTACGGAGGGTACCGTCGTCGTCGAAAAAATTTATGACGACGACGAAGCCCGCGGTGCGTAACGCGCCCTATTTTCGATAATCTCGGCGCGCTACATCCCAAACACGCGTGTAGGCGGTTACCGTGGTATTGTGAGTCCCTTATTTAAGCGCAAGCGGAACCGCGGCGAGGCACCCCAGGTGCCGTCAACCCCGGAACCTTCGGTCACCCCAGATGAAGATGCGGGCGCCGAAGCTCAACGTGACGTTGTTGCATCGAGCTCCCCGGCCCCGGATGCCCATGAGGAACCAGAACCTGCGGGCCCCACGGCTCGCGAGCTAGTTGACCATGGCTATTACCAGTGGCGCGGTCAACTTGCACGGGAGGCCGAGGCGGCGGTACGTCCGCTCAGTTCCATCGATCCGGCCATCGTGGACCTATCGAGCCAGCACCCCACAGGTGGGGCGCAGCTCGCCTCCGGCACACCAACGCTTCTGAGCTCCCTCATTCGCGAAGAAGGTGCTCTGCGTGTTGCTCGCGGCCGGTTGGCGAATCTGCAGCATCAGGTGGCGAACCTGAACGAAACGTATGGGTATGCGCCGGTGACGCTGGCGATCGGGGAGGTCTCATGGCAGGCCGAGAAGCCTAGCGCCGTTTCCGCCAGCCCAAGCGTGGCTGCGCCAAGCCCGGAAGGTAACTCACCGGATGTGGCCTCGGCTGAGGTGGCGTCATCTCACGTGGGCTCGCAGGAAACTAGCTCACCCGAGGTGGCCCCGGCCGGCAGTGGAGAGGACACTCCTTCGGCCAACAGTGCAGGCGATGAGCCGTTCACCGATAGTCTGGAACTTGATTTCGAAGGTTTTGACGATGAGCCATCGGATGCAGCGCTGCAATCGGCGAGCGGCCCGAGTACCGTCAGCGCCTCACATGCCAGCGAAACGGAAGAATCTGCCGAAACTGCTGGCGGTGCAGAACCTGTAGAGCGCGGGGACGATCCGGGCGATGGCGCAGACGATCTGGGCGATAATACGCAGGAACCCGTGGGACAACCGGCAGCTCCGGAGCACGAACAGCGCGTGGAGGCAGCCCTGTTCCGCGAGGTTCGGCTGGCCCAGCACGGGGAAGCGGACGCCTACATCACCCTGACGGCCAAGTGCGAGATCAACCCTGCGCTGGCTCGTGAGCTGCGTTCGGCGGGAGCAGACCCGGAGGATCTCAAGGAGATCAACCAGATGGTGGCGGATCCGGCTCAGGAGGAGCAGGGGCTCATCAGGCTACGCGATCTGTCCCGCGGCTACCTGTCAGGGTTTGGTTTTGAACCGCGCGTGCTGCTCGGAAGTTTTGTTCACCCCGGTCAGGTGCTTCTGGCCGATCTTGAGGCGATGCACCCCTACATCGAATCCTCCGGCGTTATGGCCGCCCTAGCTGGCGATGCGCAAACGCGCCAGCTTTCGTCCGCGCCGCTGCCGCCGCCCGAGCTTCGTGACCGGGCGCCGGAAGCCGAACGCGGTGCTGGAGATCGCGATGTTGAGGAACTGGTGGCTATTGAGGCCGTAGCCTCGGGCCGCTCCGTTGTGATCAATACGCCGCCAGGTTCGGAGAAGGTCGGGACGCTCGCCGGTATCGTGGCGGATGCGGCTGCCTCGGGGCGGTCCGTTCTGTACATTCCCGGTGGAGCGACGGCTGGCCGCGCCCTCATCGATGAACTTGAGAACCTTGAGCTCGGTGATCTGGCGCTGGACTTCTCGGATATGGACGGTGTGGCGCTGCGCCTGCGCACCGGCATGAGAATGCGTCACAAGGATGCGCCGTCCGCGCAGGTTTCAGCGAACCGTTCGCAGCTTGTGAGCGTCCGCAAGGAACTCTCCGCATATTTCGAAGCGCTCCACGCCGTTGATCCCGAGTGGGATGAGTCCGTGTACTCGCTTTTGGAGAGCTTGGCCCGATTCACCTCCATGGAGGATGGCCCAACTAGCCGGGTTCGGGTCAAGGATGATCAGCTGCGGGAGTTGCATGATTCCCGCGAGGATGTGATTGATAAGTTCTCTGAGCTGGCGCGTTTGGGGACCTTCTCTCCCCACGGTGCGGCTTCGGCATGGACGGGCTCGCGCATTAACACGGTGGATGAGGCGACGAAGGCTCTCGAACGCTCCACGCGCCTATCGCAAGAATCCCTCCCTGTTGTTATCGCTCAGTCCCAACGTGGGGCGGGCGAGGCCAGCATTTCTCGTGCGGAATCGCTTGACGAATGGATCGAACAGATCCGCATGCTGGCAGGGATCGCCCAAACGTTGGACGTGTTCCTACCGCAGGTGTACGAGCGTAGCGCCGAGCAGATGGTGATTGCTACGGCCACCAAGGAATGGCGTGAGCAGCACGGGCACACCATGAAAAGCTCGGAGCGCCGCCACCTTTCGCGTCAGGCACGTGACATGGTGCGCCCCGGTGCATCGGTCACCGATCTCCACAAGGAGCTTGTGAAAGTTCAGGGCCTGCGCGATGTGTGGCGCCGCTACAGTTCTGAGGGCGGCTGGCCAAGCCTTCCCGATGGCATGAATCAGATCAAGGCGATGGCCTCTGAGGTGTTCCGGGAGGTAGAAGCACTTGAAGAGGTGCTGGCTCCGGGAACCGATCTGTCTGGCATGCCGTTCGAGGATCTGCTCGTGTACCTGCGCCAACTGGCGTCCGGGCAGGATGCCATGGCTACCCTGCCGCGCCGCAACGCGCTGATCGATGCGCTGCGAGATTCTCATTTTGATGATATCTACGATGATTTCGCCACGCGGCACGTTGCTGCGGATAAGGTTCGGGCGGAAATCGAGCTCATTTACGCCAATTCGGTGTTTGAGCTCTTGGTGGTCCGCTCACCGCTTCTGGCGGGTACGGGCCCAACGGATCTGGCCCGGTTGACCGAGGAGTTCCGGTACTTAGACAAGGAACACACGACTACTCTGGCTGGTCCCGTCCATCGCGCCGCCGTGCGGATCATGCGCGAGACTATCTCCAAGCGCCGTCAGGAAACCATGGCCTTGGATGATCAGCTAGCACGCTATGATTCGGGCGGTCTGCGTGACGCGATCGCCACCTATCCGCGCATCGTTCAGGTGGCGCGGCCCGTGTGGGTTATCCCCTCGATGATGGCGGCCGAATTCGTTCCCGCGATGCCGTGGGTTGATCTGGTCATCATGGACGAAATGGATAGCGCGAAGCTTCCCAGTTCGATCTCCATGCTGATGCGCGGGCGGCAGATCGTGGTGATGGGTGACCAGCGCAGGGCCAGTGCCGATTCGGCCCTGACGGCCCTGTCTGAAGTTCTGCCCGTGTGCGACCTTCCCACGATACGTGCCAAGTACGATGAACTGGCCACGCAAACGTTGCGTGAGCAGGGCTACGGCGATGTGCTGCAGATGATTCCGGCACTTCCGCGCACAGACCGTGCGCGGCTGGTGACCGTGAATGGGCGCGGCGTTCCAAGCCCCGCCACGGGCACCGTGGAAGGCACACAGGCCGAAGTGGATGCGGTTGTGGACATGGTTGTTGAGCACACGCTCACCCAGCCGGAAAAGTCACTTGCCGTTGTGTGCGTATCTGAGCACCATGCCGTGCGGGTTCGCGAGGCCATCCGCCAAACGATCGCCAAGTCCACGGTGCTGGGCAACTTGACGGACAAGGATGCCCATGAGCCGTTCGTGGTTCTGGACATCACGAAGTGTTCAGGGCTGCGCCGCGATTCGGTGATCCTCTCAGTTGGTTATGGCAAGACCGTGCATGGCCGCGTTTTGCATTCCTTCGGATCTCTCGCTGGCCCGCGCGGCGTGGCGGGACTTGTGGATGCCGTGGAATCTGCACGCGGCGAATTGACCATCATTTCGGCCCTAGGCCCGGGCGAAATAGGCGTTGAGAACATCACCGCCCCCGGCCCGCGCCTTCTGGCTAAGTTGATCGATCGCGCCGGCGGCGCCGTTGTACAGTTGGACCCCAGCGAATCTGGGGCACCCGTTGAACCGTTGCTTGCCGATCTGGCGCAGCGGCTTGAGCGCGATGGCTGGCAGACGGCTGCACACTTCGGTTACGAGGATGGCGTGCGCATCCCGCTGGTGGTTGGCCATCCACGGTTCCGTGGTACATGGCGGGTTGCCGTATTGATTGACGATGCGGCATACGTGTCAGAAAGCTCGTTGCGCCGCAGAGACCGCTACTGGATTGAACGCCTGACCGCTCGGGGATGGTATGTGTTCCGTACCTTCTCAACCTCGCTCTTCGTAGATCCGAAGGGACAGGCACGTGCTGTCATGGACATTCTGGAGAAGACTAAGCGGGGTGAACTAGGCGCGGCTATTCTGCCGGTTGAACCGATGCAGGTGCCACGCTTATTCGACGATTCGTGGGAAGTCCCAAGCGGCCAAACGGCGGCCACATCAACGGCCACTGCTGAGCACGCCCCTCAGGCTCCGGCTGTCCGGGCCAAGCCGCGCGGCACACGCCCGCAGCTCACGCCCGGGCTACCGCTGGCCGCCTATTCGGACGATCAGCTAGATGATGTGGTGACGTGGATTTCCTCCGATGGAGTGCCACGCACCGATGACGAGCTGGTCCAAGCCATCCGCGAGGAACTGGACATTCACCGCCGTGGAAGCCAAACAGATACCGTACTTCGCAACGTGGTGAGCCGCGCCCGCAAGGAGGGCGGCGCGGCCAGTGGGGACGAACCTGATCGTGACGGTCCGGCGACTCTGGGCGATATCACGGCAGTGGGCGAGAATACGCCAACTAGTGAAGAATCCGCTGAATGATCGCTCCGGCGAATGAAGGCGCAGCGAGCAACGGTGTCAGGGGTACCGGTGCAACGGGCAAGCGTCAGCACCGTGCCGCCGTGAGGCTCTCGCGCGTGGATAGTGACCGCATTTCACGCGGGGAGCTTGCCTCGGAATCTGAGG
>NZ_JBQCZW010000041.1:10773-16333 GCF_052089425.1 Ancrocorticia sp.
CGTTTCTGAAGGTGGGGTCCTGTCTACTCTTTCTTGCTAGCGGCTAGAAGGTCACGGATCTCGCCGAGCAGCTCGTTGGTATCCGGCTCAGGCGCCTCTTCTTCGGCTGCCTTCTTGCGTTCCGCGTACCTGTTCATGGGCATCACCACGAAGAAGTAGAGTGCGGCGGCCACGAACAGGAAGTTAACCAGTGCGGTGAGAATAGCGCCGGGCAGGATGTCCGTGCCATTCAGGGTGATGGTCCAGATATTGTCAAAGTTAGGTTTGCCCACGAGAGCAGCAATGACGTCCATGATCACGGTGGTGATCGCATCGATGATGGGGGTGAACGCGGCGCCAATGATGATGCCAACGGCCAGATCGATGACGTTACCGCGCATGATGAAATCGCGGAATCCCCTAAGCATGTCGTTCCCTTTCAGGTGATAGGTGGATACGGGCGGCTCATGCGGTATTCAGGACAATACGCATTGCCGTCCTCGTACTGTATCCAAGCACTAGATTTACGGTATCTTCCGGAATTGCGAGGAAGAGCACACGCACATCGTCCGCATTAGAGAGGAAGCTGCCGCCTTCGGCAACGGTGCCGTGGCCCACAACGATCGCATCGTCCACTACCTTAACCGCCTCGGCTGTTTCATCGAGGTCTGACGGGGGAGCGTACAGGGCAACGCTGGTGCCTGGGGTGGCCATGCCCTCCGTGCCGTCAGCAATGATCGTGACGGAGGTGATGGAGTAGCCGGGTGGAGCCGAATCCAGAAACTCCGAGCTCAGCAGAAGAGAGGTGGGAAGAGGCATCCCCTTCGGCAACCCGCTGACCAGCACTTCTCCGGCTGCCTCGTCTATAGCAGTCATGGTGCCAGTTGGAATGAGGTCCTCTGGCACATGGGCGGTCTCAAGGTCAGATTCTTCTAGCAGTTTGCCGGCCGGTATCGATTCGGCTGCCACAACCACGGCACGCGTTGCAGGTTTGAGGCTTGCCCCGGCCTGAAGAACACTCAGCAGGCACACGATGGCCGTCAGAGCAATGACAAGGTGGCGGATACGCCAGAGTGTGCCGCGGATGCGTTGGAACATAGGCTAACGCTAAGGCCCTGTGGAATTGCGTGCCGATGGTGCCGGGCTACCTGTGGATAAAAGCCGCCGGCGCCGTTCTGGGGATACCGCGAGCCGTCATGGGATGAGGGATACCGCGAGCCGTGAGGCGCCGTGTCGGAGGAAGGAGATGCCGAAATTACGGCTACACGTTATGTATCGGCGAGATCATCTCACGCGACGCAGAGCTATGCCGAGCGCCCCGGGGCTGCTGCGGAGGCCGCAGTACGGGAGGATTTCGAAGAATCCACGCCACTGGAAGTGGACGCCGAAGAATGAGATACAGAAGAAGCAGACGCCGAAGAATCTGAGGATGATGAAGATCCGGCTGTCGAATGCTCTGAGGAGGACGAGTCCGCCGATGACGAAGATTCGCTCGATGAGGAGGCGTTCAGGTTTGCGTGCGATTTGGAATCGTTGTGGTAGAAACCCGAACCCTTAAACACAATGCCAACCGAATTAAACAGCTTGCGCAGGTGCCCACCGCACTTGTCACAAACTGTCAGAGCGTCATCGGTAAATGATTGACGAATGTCAAACTCATTGCCGCACACCGTACAGCGGTACGAATACGTTGGCACGCCTCGTCCTTTCCCAGCACTCTAAGATTCCGAGTGCTAACTTTACGCGGGCTAGGCCGATGTATCCAGAAGAGCCGCCGGAATCACATCCTGCGCTTGGCTTTGCGGTGAGTTTCCTACTACTACGGCCTTGCCGTAGGTTCTCACCCGTAGGGCTAACGCCAGCTTTCTGCCGTGTTACTGCTACGCCTTGCCGCAGGCTCCCCACCTGTCGGGCAGGATGACGAAGGAAACGGGCCGATCCATCGGATCTTGAGGCAGGTCAATATCCACGTACTCTTCGGGAAACACCATGGCCCCGACTCGCGTTTGCGCGCTCACCTGCTTCAGCACGCGGTCATACCAACCTCCGCCCTGACCGATCCTTCGGCCCTGACGGTCCACGAGCGTTGCGGGAATGATGAGGACATCTACTGTGGCGAGGATGTCAGAACCGATGGCTTCTCCCGAGGGCTCAGGTGGGCGTCCAGGCGCACACACCGCCAGATCGTCTGCTCCCTGATACCAGGCCCACTCGCGGGAGAGTCCGGGCCCCAACTTGGGCAGGAGCAGTTCGCAGCCGTGTGCCGCTATGGCTTCACACAGCGCGTGAGTTTCTGGTTCGTTGTTGACTGAGACGTAGCAGGCCACCGTCTTGGCATCGCCGATAAAATCGAGCGCAGTAGGGACCCATTGAGCCTCAAAATCCTTGCGAACCGCGACCGGGAGCCGCTTACGTGCATCGCGTGCAACAGATCGCAGGGCCTGTTTGGCATCTTCGACATCCAGACCAGTGACATCGGGAAGCGCCACCATGTGCTTTTCCATACCCGCATTCTCCCATGATCCACATCACATTCCCAATCGGTGCCTGTAGATTCTGCCGCTCGTGAAGCTGAGGACTCACCAAAGCGCTTGAAAGCTGTAACATCGCCTGCTGCATCGATCCGCCGGTATTGTGGACTATGCGCCGTTGCCGCACGTTGCCGAGGAGAGACTATGAAGAGCGTAGAAGCCCATTTGAAGGACTGCCTAGATCTTGCAGCACCGATCGAACGCTATGAAGCGGAGCTTCCCGACGCTCTCGGATGCATTTTGGCTGAAGATGTTCTCTCGATGACCAACGTTCCGGCCGCGGACATTGCTGCTCAGGATGGGTACGCCGTTCGAGGGGCGGACACGATCGGGGCATCGGCTGAGAATCCCGTGCGGCTTCGGGTACTCGGAGAGCTGTATTCCGATTCCGGGGATGCATCGAGCGTGTTTGAAGGCACAGCGATGAAAATCGCCTCGGGGGTGAGACTTCCTGCAGGGGCAGATAGCGTTGTTCCGCTGGAATCGACTGATCAAGACACCGTGAGTGTCACGCTCTACCAAAGCGTTCGCGCGCAGGACTATGTCCGTACTCAGGGCGAGGATCTACGAGTCGGTTCGGTTGCCCTGACGGAAGGCACGCGTATCGCTGCCCGCCACATTGCCCTCTTGGCCAGTTCTGGACGAGCCCTTGTTCCCGTTCACCCTGCCCCTCGCGTGGTGGTCATGAGCGTAGGGAGCGAACTCGTGGCACCGGGGCGTGGAGCGCCCGCGGGTAAGATTTACGACGCCAACTCGCACGCGCTCAGCTCGGCGGTTAAGAGCGCAGGCGGAGTTGCCTACCGTGTTGGTGCAGTCTCCGACGATAAGAATGTTCTCCGCGACGCCATTGAAGATCAGCTTTTGCGGGCGGACGTCATCATCACAACGGGCGGCTTATCCTACGGAGGTGGAGACACGATCAAGGAGGTGCTCTCGCCTCTGGGATCGGTGAGGTTCGATAACGTGGCCATGAATCCCGGGCGCCAGTTGGGTGTAGGAAGCCTAGAAGATGACACGGTTATCTTCTGCCTGCCAGGTGATCCGGTTGCCGCTCTTGTGAGCTTCGAGGTGTTCGTGCGGCCCGCGCTGAGGAAAATGGCCGGGTACGCCTCGATCGGGAACCGTTCCATCGCAGCCACGGCTTCAGACACCTTCTTTTCTACTGCGGGCGAGCGTGATTACGTACGCGTTCACGTGACCGGCAATACGGCGAAGGGCTACCGCTTCCAACCCACCGAAGGTGGCCAGAACCCGCTTATCACCGGATTCGCGGAGGCGAATGGCCTTGCTGTGATTCCCGAAGACGTCACAAAGGTTCAGCAGGGTGATTCGATGGAGTGCATCATCCTCAACGGATAATCACGATTGGGCTCGGTTTTCGTCGTCGTCGTCCTTCTAAATGCGCAACACGCGTGGTTTGTCCGTGGAAGCGCCCACTTTGCCCACTAACGTGGGTGTTGTGGACTTTCAGGGATACGCACTTATCGCAGTAACTGCAGTGCTGATGCTCTACGTGATTCCACATCTGTATCGAAGGCGGTCCGTTCTGGCCGAGGCAAGGATTGAAGAACGGTACGCCGAAGATTTGCGGATGCTTGATGTGGCCGCTTCCCGTCATGGGGGTGCGAGCACACACACGGAAGGTTCACACGGGACAGTTTTCTTTCGCCAGCCGGAGGTCATAATGAAGAAGAGCGAACATGCGGCTTCGCGGGCCCGTGGCACTGACGATGTACGCGTTATCGCCAAGGAGCGTGCGCGCAGGCGGGCACGCATTTCCCAACGTAACGTCAACAAGCAGCGCGGGATTTTGGGCGGCGGCGTCATCGGCATCGTGACCGTTGTTGCGTGGGTGCTGACGGCTGCCACAAGCCTTGCTATTGCCGTGCCGGCCGTGCTTACTGCCCTCGCGCTGGCCTATGGCGCTGGCTTTGGCTACATCGTCAACACGATGGCTGAGGCCACAGCAGCCGACGAAGAGGCGATTGAGAAACTCAATCAGAAGCTTCGCGGGCACAAGGGATCCGCGCACGTTGCCGGTTCGCGCAGGCCTGCCGTGCGGCGCCATCGTGGGCAGTCTGGAGTGAACGCATCCGCGAGTTCCGCTGAGGCTGAGGCCAGTGCCCAATCGGAGGCAAGCGCTCAATCTGGGGGCTCCGCCGATTCCTCTACGTCGGAAAAGACCGATAGAGCCGTTACCGCTGAATCTCGCATCTCGATCTCTGCTGAGCCCGAGATCGTTGAGGATTCCATCGCTGCAGATCCGGTGTTGACGGGTGAGAACGCTCAGGCTGTTAACGCGACGAGCGGCGCTTCGGCTAGTGCCTCGAGTGCTGAGCGTTCTCAGGCTTCCAAGGCTGCCAGTGCTCCAAGCCCGGAGAAGGTCCAGAAGTCCAAGGCTTCGGCTCCCAGCGCTGAGAGGGTCCGGAAGGCCAAGGCTTCTCAAGAAGAGCGAGCACAGGCGGTACCGGCCAAGCCCACGAGCGCCTCAAGTGCCCGCGAGGCATCGGGTAGCCCAGCGGTGCCTGCGTCCCGTGAAACAACAGGCAGCCCAACGGCTTCCGTGGAGCGTGGAACGGCTAGGGTCAAGCCCGAGTCCATCAAGCGTGAGCTCGTGACGCCATACGAGGCTCCTTCCCAGCCAACCGCCGCGGTGCCCTACCGCCCGCAGGAGCTGGATGAGCGCTTCGAGGAGAACACCCTCACGCCCGCCGTTTCCGCCGAAGCAGCCGCCTCGAGCGCCACTTCTTCGGACGCTTCCTCCACGCAGAAGTCTCAGGGACTTGCGGGTGGATCCGCATTGGACGCTTTGCTGGACCGCCGCCGTGCATAGTTCGGCCCCGTATTTCGTGGTTCGGCGCACGTTCCTGCTTGCGAATGTGCGCCACACGAAAGCCGGTGCTAAGCTAGTCGAGTCTCAGGGGCTATGGCGCAGTTGGTAGCGCGTTTCGTTCGCAATGAAAAGGTCGGGGGTTCGAATCCCCCTAGCTCCACAAATTGTGATGAGTCGGGACATGTGTCTCAGATGAGTCGCGTGATATGTCACTGAC
>NZ_JBQCZW010000042.1:0-16010 GCF_052089425.1 Ancrocorticia sp.
GCCTGGCATTTTCACACTCGACACACTATTAGACACTCAACCACCACACCCACACTTCAACCCCAGACCCTCAACCGAGGACCTCAAGTCAAAAGAGGCAACCACTCAAGATTACACATCCCAGACCAGCCTGTCAAACAAGCCATCCAACCACATAACCTTCAGGGTTTCACCACCACAAGGCTCCAGTTCCCAGCCAGATCAACCAACTTCGAAACCATCACCACGCTTTCCGGCGGCAGATAAAAAGCTTACGCACCAACCCACCACCACGCAAACCCAAACCACGTAACCTACCCCACACCCGGCGCCGATACCATCCAAACGCCCGAGATACCAACGAAAAGTCGCGGTCATGCACGGAAGCCAGAGGTGGCACAGCGTGCATTACTCCCCCACGTGCACTACGGCGAGGTTCTTCTTGCCCTTGCGCAAAAGAACGATGCCGCTGGGAAGGACGTCGCCCGCATCAAGCACTTGACCCGCATCCGTCACCTTCGCGTTATTGACGTTGAGCCCGCCAGATGCAGCAGTCCGCCGCGCAGCCCCAACGCCCTTCTCCAGTCCGGCCCGCACGAACAGCTCAACGACGGGCGTGCCCACTGGTGCCACCGCGCTCGGCAGCTCCGCAACAGCGTCCCCGAGGGTCCTAGCGTCAAGAGAATCCAGCGCCTCACCACCGAACAGGGCACGCGAAGCCTGAATCACTCGCTCGGTCGCCTCCGCCCCATGGACCCAGCTCGTCACGTCGGAGGCAAGCACGCGTTGGGCCTCACGCGCCTGAGGCCGCTCCCCGTGCACCTTCTCAAGTTCTTCGATTTCCTCACGGCTTCGGAAGGTGAACACCTTGAGCATGCGGATCACATCGTCATCGGCCGTGTTGAGCCAGAACTGGTAGAACTTGTAGGGCGAAAGCATGTCAGGGTTCAGCCAAATGGCCCCGCCCTCAGATTTGCCGAACTTGCTGCCGTCTGACTTCGTGATGAGTGGGTTGGTCAGCACGTGAACGCTCTGGCCTTCCACCTTGCGGATCAGGTCCATGCCTCCTACGAGGTTGCCCCACTGATCGTTTCCGCCCACTTCCAATGTGCAGCCGTGGCGGCGGAATAGTTCAAGGTAATCGTTCGCCTGAAGGATCTGGTAGCTGAATTCGGTGTAGGAAATGCCGTCCTCGGATTCGAGCCGGCGCGCCACGATATCCTTGGACAGCATGGTCCCCATCCGGAAGTGCTTGCCAATATCGCGCAGCAGATCAATCGCACTGAGCTCGCTCGTCCAGTCAAGATTGTTGACCATCCGCGCCGGATTCGCCCCGTCAAAATCGAGCAGGTTTTCCAGTTGCCCCTTGAGGCTATCCGCCCATTCAGCCACGACATCTCGAGAGTTCATCGTCCGCTCGCCAACAGGCCGCGGATCGCCGATCAGCCCAGTTGCACCACCCACCAACGCAAGGGGGTGATGCCCCGCAAGCTGGAGGTGACGCATGAGCTTGACGGCCACAAGGTGGCCGTGGTGCAGAGAAGGCGCGGTTGGATCGAAGCCACAATAGAACGTCAGGGGCCCCTCGTTCAGCGCACTACGGAGTGCGTCAATATCGGTGTGCTGGGCGATGAGCCCGCGCCACTGGAGTTCGTCGAGGACGTCCATGTGTTCTTTGCCTTTCTCTGGCTGCACCCGGCTTTCGGGCACAGGTTCTAGTGTGCCCGGCAACGCCCGGCATGTGTTAATTGTGTCCATGCCCGGCCCGCCTAGGCGCCTACGATGTCGCCTAGTTTCAGCGCCGTGTCCGCTGATATCTGCGTCCCGCACATCCGCGGGGTCCACCGCACCGTGGGATCTAACAGTTTCAGGTCCGCGAGCGGGAATGGATCGTCAAGCGGAAGCAGCGTGGTCAGGTCCAGATTGACGAAGCCCGTGTCCGGCCTTTTCGCATCCGGATTCCAGTGCGGACCAATCCAGATCTCCGATTGGATGGTTCCCAACGCGATCGCGCCCTTGGGATGCCACCCCACCTTGACCATGACGGCCAGATCTCCAGGCTCCATTCCGCGGCGCCGCGTGCCCGTGTTCCAGTCTACCTCCACGCTCCCGCCCGCTTCCACGCGCGGCATCCACCGCTCCCAGTCCGGGTACGGATTGTAGTGAAGTCCGGGATTCACGAGAAAGAGAAACGCATTCACTTTCGCGATCCGCCCTTTTTATAGGCAGAGACCGTGGGATCACCCGGGATCCAGAAGCGCCACGGGTACACACCGCCGTCGCCTCCGATTCCGGACACGCCCACGCGTGGTCCCGTTTGTAGCGGGGCTGGGTGGTCAGGAGTGGCGACGACGACGATCCTCTCCTGCCCGCTCCCCACCAGCAGTTCGCCGTCAACACACAGGCTGGCTCCATCCCACTCGCGATTAATCGCGAGGCACCGGGTGAGGTTGGCCGGCCCGCGCGCCAGATCACGCGAGCGAACCACGCCAGGGCGGCGCTCCCGTGCCAACTCCTCGCCACCAACGATCTCTCCAGCCCGTATCAGGCAGCCTCCCGCCTTACCTTCTGGCCAGCACACGATGTTCATGCAGTAATGCATCCCGTAGGTGAAGTACACATAGAGGTGGCCCGGCGCCAAGAACATCGTGGCGTTGCGGGCGCTCTTGCCTTTGAAGGCATGAGAGGCAGGATCTGCCGCGCCAAGATAGGCTTCCACCTCCGTGACTCGCACGCGCACGCCATGAGCTTCAAGGGTCGCACCCAGCAACTGCGGGGCCACGTCCAAAGGGTTCGCTGTGAGATCGAGGGTCATGGTGGATTCGTCGTCGTCCAAACTACTTCCAGGACTCAACTCTCGAATCGGTGAACGAACGAAAACGCTGGACCGCTTCGCGTGCGCCGTCCAGCTGCTCACGCACTCGAACCGGCGCTGTACCCCCGGCGCCGCTGCGTGCGTTGACTGAACCACTCACGGACAGGACCGAATGGACCTCGGGAGTGAGCCGGACATCCAACGCTGCCAAATCGTCATCACTCAAATCCCACAACTCGATGCCGCGCGCTTCGCACGAACGTACACAGGCGCCAGAAATCTCGTGAGCCTCGCGGAAGGGGACGCCTTGGCGTACCAGCCACTCGGCGATATCGGTGGCCAGCGAAAAGCCCTGCGGGGCCAGATCCGCCATGCGCTCGTAGTTCAGGCGCATCGTGGCAATCATCCCGGATACGGCGGGCAGCAGCACATCGAACGTATCAATCTGATCGAAAACCGGCTCCTTATCCTCCTGAAGATCGCGATCATATGCCAGCGGAAGGCCCTTGAGGGTTGCAAGCAGGCCCGTCAGGTCCCCGATCACGCGTCCAGCCTTGCCCCGGGCCAATTCAGCGATGTCCGGATTCTTCTTCTGCGGCATGATGGAGGAACCGGTGGAAAACGAATCGTCCAGCGTGACGTACCCAAATTCCTTCGTATTCCAGATGATGATTTCCTCGCTGATACGGGAAATATCGATGCCGATCTGCGCCATGATGTAGGCGAACTCCGCGGTGGTATCACGGGCCGAGGTGCCGTCGATCGAATTCTCTGTGACCCCAACGAAGCCCAGATCCCCGGCGATTGCCTGCGGATCCATATCCAGCGTATTTCCGGCCAGCGCACCCGAGCCGTACGGGCTCAGGGCAGCGCGCGCATCCCAATCGGTCAGGCGATCAATATCGCGGAGCATCGGCCATGCATGTGCCAGCAGTTGGTGCGCAACCAGAACCGGTTGGGCGTGCTGCATGTGGGTGCGCCCCGGCATGACTGAATCGCCTGCCGCTCCAGCTTGATCGATGAGGGCGTTCACCACATCCAGCAGCTTGCCGCCGATGATACGGGCCTCATCACGCAGGTACATCCGAATGAGAGTGGCGATCTGATCATTGCGCGAGCGTCCGGCCCGGAGCTTGCCGCCCAAGTGTTCGCCCGCGCGCTCTAGCAGGCCACGCTCCAGAGCGGTGTGAACGTCCTCATCACCGGGGGCCGGAACGAATGCGCCGGAGGCTACATCGGCATCCAAGCGGTCCAGAGCCGCCAACATCTGTGCGAGCTCCTCAGCGCTCAACAGCCCCGCCTTGGCGAGCCCGCGCGCATGAGCACGCGACCCTGCCACGTCATAGGCGGCAAGGCGCCAATCAAACTGGGTAGATCGGGACAACTCTGTCAGGGCGTCAGCAGGGCCACCATCGAACCGGCCACCCCACAAGGCAATGCTTTCACTCATGCGTTCCATGGTAGACGGTCCATCCGACACATCGCGGGACCGACCTACAGACGGCCACCGAATCTGCGCCGATAGGTTTCCCACAGATCCCTGAACGTCTGGCCGTCACTCTCGCGGCACCAGGCATCCAACGCGCCCGCCGTGGTCCCGGCAGCTTCTCGCGAAGCAGCCGAGGCAGAATCAACCGTTGAACCGCCATCAAGTTGGAGGCGGCCATCCTCCGTCACTGTGAGGCGGTGCTCCTCTTCCTTGCTTGGGCGCTTCCAGACAAACGTATCGCCAGCACTCATGATGCCCGTTGCCACAACGTCAGACACTTGGATGCGCCTATTGGGTCGGACGGGCTGGCCGTCCTTGGACTGCACCAATTCTGCTTCGGTCAGCTTCGTCAAATCCACACCGTCGCTGTCACGGATAATCGCCCAGAATCCCGCCACCGCGCTCACGAGGGCGTTGTGCCGCTCCGTCAATTCTTCGTTCGTCAATTCCGGTGCGTCGATCCCCGTGACGGCAATACTGCGGTTCGCCTCCGGAACGGCAGTCGTAAAGGTGCGAATATCGTCCCAGCTGTTCGCCTTTTCAACGCGCGTATTGCGCCCCTTGAGCAGCACGAGCGCACCCAATTTGTTTCGCCACGCGGTCCGATCAACGCGATCAGAGATCCCCTCCGTCACGCCTGCCGGGACGATGCTTGCAACACTGACGGATCGGCCCAAACTGACTGGCTTACCCGTCAGGGACATGTGGGCTCTGGACAACACAAGCTTTCTCATCTGATTGCGCGCCAGATCGCCCTTGAGTTGGAGCACAGCCTTCTGCCTGACGTCATCAGGAATACCAGAGTTGGCAATGAAATCTTCCGGATTGGAGGCATCGGCATCGAGGTAGCGGAGCATGTGAATCATGCGTTCGCTACGCTTTTCGCTCGGAACTCGCGCGACAGAATACACGCCGAATACCCGCTCGAGTTCTTTGAGAACCTTGCCCAGCTGTTCCGCATCGTCTACGTAACGCGCCACAGCCCACATCGCCACCGGCTTCCACTCTTGCGAGGGGTATTCTGCTAGGCGGTCCAGCCATACCAGCACACTATCGGGCAAGTCTGTGGAGCTGGGGCGTACCCCGGCGCTGATCAACGCATACGCTCTGGCGTGGGGCAAGAGGACCTTGTCAATAAAATCTTCACCGCTGCCAGATTCCAACTCGCGATCCAGCACGTTCTCTGCAAAATCTTCGATAAGCGATCGCTTTGCCCGGGTCTTGCGCGTGAGGACCAACAGGTGTTGGAAGAAGGCGTCAGGGCTGTCACGCATAGGTTCGAGCGCTTCATCCCAGAGCTGGGCATAGTGGCCGCGATTCTCCGGCTGGACAGCACCAATGACCTGCGCCTTGAAAATGTCCGCAGCTGATAGCGGCATGCCGCGCCGGTTGAGCACGCCGAAGATTCGGTGGGCGGAGACGAAGGAGGATGTTGTGACAACTACCAAGTACACGTTTTTGGCAACATACTGTAGGAACTGTGCCGCCTTTTCATCGGCGAGGACATCTCCCAGGGCTTCCAAGATGGCATCGATGTTTCGGCGGATGTGCCGTTGGCCGGTCGAATCCAGATCAGCCATCTCCAGATCGCGTAACCCCAGCAAATCACCGCCAACAATGTACTCGCGGTAGAACTCATCGTCCGGATCGCGAAGCTGCAATCGTGGGCCGGCCTTGGCCCCGGAGATCGAATTCTCCTTGACCGTCAGCATTCCCGTGAGGTCGTCCTTGCTGGACTGATCGGTTTGACTGTCTCGAAGCACTGCCAAGAGAAGCGTCAGCGTAATGAGGCGCTGCTGGCCGTCAATAACGTCAAACTCTTGGGTATTCGGATCATCCTTGACCACAACAATGGACCCAAGAAAATAGGAATCTTCATCATCCCGCCATGCGGACAGGAGATCATCAATGAGCTGGTAGGCGTTCTCAAATTCCCACGAGTAGGGCCGCTGAAAATCGGGGATTCGATAGTGCCTATCCTCTCGAAACACGTCGATAATCCTGTGTTCGCCAGCTTCTAAAGCCATCAATTCCTCCTCGAAGTGCGCCACCAGTACTCTTCTGTGCGAAATTCAACCTATCAGGCCGATCACACCTGCGCATGCCTGCTCCTCATGTGAAACACGTAGCCGCGGGAGTCATACACTTTGTCGCTACACTTGCGTCATGGATTTACGTGGACGCTCTTTTCTCAAAGAATCTGACTTCACCCCGGCCGAGTGGCTGGGGCTCATTGATTTGGCCGCCCAGCTCAAGGCTGAAACTGCAGCTGGTCAGGAACCCCAGCGCCTCACCGGCAAATCGATCGCGCTGATCTTCGAGAAGACCTCAACGCGCACGCGGTGTGCCTTCGAGGTGGCCGCCTTCCAGCAGGGCGCCCATACGACGTATCTGGATCCGTCCAGTTCACAGATCGGCCACAAGGAATCCGTGGCAGATACGGCGCGAGTACTCGGGCGGTTCTACGATGGCATCGAGTTCCGCGGGGACCTCCAAACTCACGTCGAAGAACTGGCCGAACACTCCGGCGTTCCCGTATTCAACGGGCTCACGGACTCGTGGCATCCCACCCAGATGCTGGCCGATGCGCTGACGATTCGCGAACACACCGGCAAGCCGTTCAATCAGGTGGTGCACGCCTACCTAGGTGACGGGCGCTTTAACACCGGGCGCTCTCTGCTGGTTTCCTCCGCGATGCTGGGCATGGACGTGCGCATCGTGGCACCTCCTGCCTATCAACCGGACGCCGAGGCGGTCCAGATCGCGCAGAGCTTCGCCGCCCAGACTGGCGCACGCATCACGATCACCGATGATGTTGAGGCCGGTGTGGCGGGCGCGGACGTTATTTCTACAGACGTGTGGGTATCCATGGGCGAACCCAAGAGCGTGTGGAATTCTCGCGTGGAGGATCTGCGGGATTACCAAGTGAACACGCGTGTCATGGAGCTGACCGGAAACCCAGATGCGATCTTCATGCACTGCCTGCCCGCGTTCCACGATCTAGAGACGGCTGTGGGGCGTCAAGTATTCGAGGCAACTGGGATGCATGCTCTCGAAGTGACTGATGAGGTGTTTTCCTCCCGCCAGTCCGTCGTGTTCGATCAGGCCGAAAACCGGATGCACACCATCAAGGCCGTCATGGTGGCCATGCTTACATGAGAAGCAGGAGCGAGAGCGCCATCACCGCCATGCCAATGATGAGGCCGCCGATGGCAAGGTGGTGCTCTCCGTATTCTTCCGCGGATGGAAGAAGCTCATCCAAGGAGATGTACACCATGATGCCGGCCACACCCGCGAACGCGATACCGAACACCGTATCGCTCATGAACGGGCGGAGGATGAGGTAGCCAATCACGGCACCCAGTGGCTCTGCCAGCCCCGAGCCGAAGGACAGCCAGAACGCCTTGCTCCGGCTCTTTGTCGCGTAATAGATGGGTGCCGATACGGCGATTCCCTCTGGGATGTTGTGCAGCGCAATGGCAACCGCAATGGGAACAGCAATTTCCGGCGATTGCAGGCCGGAGATAAAGGTGGCGAAGCCTTCCGGGAAATTGTGAATGGCAATCGCCACCGCGGTGAAGATGCCGGTGCGATAGAGCCTGCTCTGATCGGCGCTGATCGACGTAGCCGTACCGGCCCGAATGTCCTTGACGCCCAGAGCATTGGCCGGCTCGTGCGGATTAACTTCCGACGGAACCAGCTTGTCAATAATCGCGATCACTGCGATGCCACCAAAGAAGGCGCCAGCAGTGGCCCAAGCCCCAGCGCCCGCACCCAGATCCGACGATAGTGCTCGCTGGGCCTGCGGGAACAGCTCGATCATGGACACGTAGATCATGACCCCAGCTGAAAAGCCGAGAAGCACGGAGAGATACCGCGGATCTTGACGGCGCGAGAAGAAGGCGATCGTTGAGCCAATTCCCGTCGATAGGCCGGCCACAACAGTCAGCAGAAACGCAAATCCTACGTTGCCCATTCTCACTCCTCGCTCCGGATTTCGGCACGCCGAAACCTTCCGACTTTTGCCTGTAACACTACCAAGAAGAAGCGAATAGTGCCGGGACTGTGGTCCTCCGGACCCTAGCCCTGTAACGCGAAATCAAAACCCTGAGCCGCCGCTACCCGCATCATGCGGGTGCGCAACGGATTCTCCACGCGCAGCTTATCTGCCGTCTGCTTCGTGAAGGTATCGGATGGTTTGCCACCCTCACGCAGATCGTAGTAGGTCCGCATTACCTCGTCGTATTCCGCCAGCTCAGCGCTCCAAGAGTCCGGTTCGCGATAGCCGTTTTCCATCACCCGCAAGCTCATCTCCATGCGCGGCTTGAGCTGAGGTTCCTGCGCGGGATGCCCCAAGGACAATCCCACAATGGGGAACGTGAGATCGGGAAGGCCAAGCAGCCTAATCACGCGAGCAACATCATTGAGCACGTTGCCAAAGTAGTTCGTGCCCAGCCCGAGGGATTCCGCGGCAACCACAATATTCTGCGCCATCAACGCGGAATCCGTGACGGCCTCCATGAAACAGTTCATGGAGCCACCAAATGGTTCGGCAACCCCCTGTTCCTTCGCGATCTCTTGGGTGCGGTGAGTGTCCGCCACAATCACCAGCAACTCCGGGGCGCGCGCCATGTAGGCCTGCGTGGCGATCTCCGCCATCTCATCCTTGATTGCTTGATCCGTGATGCGGATGATGGAGGTCTGCTGGAGTCCGCGCGAGCTGGCCGTGGCGCGTGCCACTGCCATTAACTGCGCAAAATCTTCCTCTGATACGGGTTCGCCGGTGAACTCGCGGATTGTGCGGTGATTGAGCTGTATTTCTATTGTGCTGTTTTCTGGCTGCATGTTCTCAGTATCTCACTCGATCCTCGCGCCGCGCCCCGCCTTGGCATGTTTCGAGCCTCATAGCTACCTTTGGCAACGGCTCGGCTAGACTCCTTGCGAAAGGAAGCGATGAACACTCGATTTTTCACAGTTCCGGGCAGCGACCGGACGTATGACCGCAACATTATTCTGGCGGTCCTGCTTATTTCGCTCATGATGTCACTGCTCCAAGTGAGCTCGGTGAACAACCTTCTGCCATCAATCCATTCGGCGTTGAATACCACCGATTCGGCCACGCAGTGGATTCTCTCCGGTTTCACCTTGGCCATCGGCGTCATGCTGGTTCCCGCCGGACGAATGGGTGATCTTGCCGGGCGCTCGGGAATGTTTGTCCTTGGCCTAGGCGTCTTCGCTCTGGCATCTCTTGGCGTGGGACTTGCCCCGAATCCCCTCTTCCTCAACATCATGCGAGTGTTCCAAGGCTTCGGCGCTGGCATTTACTCCCCGCAAGTGACGGGGATGATCCTCCAGTACTTCCAAGGTAAGGCGCGTGCCAAAGCCTTCGGACTCATGGGACTGGTCGTGTCCATGTCCGTGGCCGTTGGTCCCGTGCTTTCGGGCTCCATGGTGGCCCTGTTCGGCCCGGATCCGGGCTGGCGCGTTTCCTTCTTCCTCAACGTACCGATCGCCGCCATCGCAATGATCGCCTCTTGGCGCTACCTGCCCTTCACCCACCAGAAGACGCGGCACCATCTGGACATTGATCCCTTCGGGATGCTGCAGCTCGTCCTAGCCGTCCTGTGCATCATGACCCCGTTCATGAGCACCGCCTCCTGGCGCTGGTACCTGCTGATTGGCGGCGCCGTCCTGCTGGTGACCTGGGTGATCTGGGAACAGAAGTATGAGCTGCGCGGCAAGGAACCGATGGTGTCCGTGAACTTGTTCAGGACCCAATCGTTCGGGTATTGCACCGCAATCTCCGGCCTGCAGTTCCTCGGTTCGTCCTCATTGTTCGTCGTGTTAGCCATGTTCCTGCAGCAGGGGCTTGGCGTCAGCGCCCTGTGGGTGGGCCTCGTTGGCCTGCCCAATGCGCTCGCCTCCGGCTACATGGCCGTGTGGTCCGGCCGCCATGCTCTCGATCACGGCAAAAGCATCCAAGTATTCGCCCTAGCCACCATGGTGGCCACCACGCTGCTCATCATCCTCGTGGCCTGGGGCATGATGCACCACGATTGGCCGATATGGATCATGTCCATCGCCCTCATCCCCATCGGTCTGGGCGCAGGCTCCATGGGCGCGGCCAACCAAACTCAAGGCATGTTGGATGTGCCCCCGAGCCACGGCGGCGCCGCCGGCGGCGTTCTCCAGACCGTCCAAAGGGTCTCCACCGCCATCGGCAACGCCATGATCACCGGTGTATTCTTCGCAGCCAACCAAGAAGGCCATACCGCCGATCACTGGTTCCAAGGCTTCGCTTCGAGCCTCGTTGTGGTTGCAGTATGCGTGGGTGCAGCGGCGCTCGTTGCCCTCCGGTATTGGCGGGTTTCGCGGAATAAATAACGACGACGGGACGCTCGCGTGCGTAGGTGGGGCCTATGGTCCCACTACCGTAGGGAACGTTTTACTATACGATAAGTGGATCGTTCAGAGGAGATATGGGAAATGATCTAGAATCCACTTCATGTATCAGGTGCTGGCGCCCTCACCCAATGAAGGGTTCGCGTCCGGCCGCATGAAGAAGTATGCATTCTATTCATTTACTTTATCTACGCTGGGTCCTTCATACGATCACAGCGGCAGAGGAAACTCATGCAACTCTTCGATAAATATCCAACGTGGCTGTGGGCTCTCCGATTCGGATTCCATGCGAGTCCATGGAGCGCCATCCCATCAACCATATTGATGGTTTTGGCGGCCCTGATTCCCGCAATCAACGTTCTACTGGTGCGGCAGCTTGCCGAAGGTCTCGCCCTAGATGACAGCATCTTGCCACTAATTCTCATCGCAGGACTAGTGTTCGGAGCTGGTGGAGCCCTACAACAGATCACGTTTGCCGTTTCGCGAATTCACGCGGTCAGGATGGTGACCATTGCGTCTGAGTACTTCGATAAGACGTTAGCCTGCTCGGACGCACGAGACTACTCGTCGTCAGATTTCATGAGACGTGTGAGAAATGCTCGACAAGGTATCACGGAAGGTCATGTATCCTCCCAATTCCAAGCAACCGTCAATATACTGTGTGCCCTCATCACGGCTGCATCCTTGGCCTCGGCTCTCTGGGACCTCAGCGCCAAGGCCGCATTGGTTAGCCTTCTAGCGCCGATACCAACAATGATTGCCTATGCGTGGTACGGGAGGAAAGAGTCTCATTATTGGCCAAAAGCTAGCGAGCAGAGCCGCCGGGCAACTTATCTTCAGGACCAGATCGCCTACCAACGCACGGGTACTGAACTATCAAGTTTGGACGCTTCAGGCGAGATCGCGAAATTGGCAAGTTCTCACCGCCGCAACCATCTGCGTATCAGGCAACGCCTCGAGGGGATGGCAGTATGTTCCGATAGCGCCTCCGGGATCGTGACCATGTTTCTATTCTGCGGCGCGCTCATTTTCCTCTATCAAGACTCTGTCCATGAAACAGGCGCTATATACGCGAGAATTATCGGTTTGATGAGTGGAATCGGAGCCATGTCCGGCATCGGATACCAGATCGGAGAACTCGTCACCTCAATGCCCGCCAATAGCCGCCTTCGCACGTTCCTCAACTCTGGCAAGAAAGACAAAAGATTGCTTCCAATAGAACGGGTGGGCACCCTCAGCGGGAGCGACATTTGCGTGCACTACGGCGATCTGTGCGCTGTGAACAACGTATCGATGACCGCATATAGCAGTGGACTGTGCGCGCTTGTTGGAGAGAACGGTTCCGGTAAGACTTCCCTCATCAAGGCAATCATGAACATTCAAGATTGCGCGACCGGTTGCATCTATCTTGATCAGACCCAGATCAACCTTGAAAAAGACACTGATGTCTCCTTCCCGTTTGCAATGGTCCAGCAGGATTACGGCAGGTATGAGATCACGGTACGTGAGTTCGTCACGTTAGGAAGCGTGAGACACCCGCTTACGGATGCCATGCTGTGGGAGGCACTTGCCTGCGCTGAAGCACGAGATTTCGTCGAAGAACTTCCCGATGGGTTGGACACGTTGCTTGGGGTCCAATGGGGTGGAGTGGACGTCTCGGGAGGGCAGTGGCAACGCCTCGCCATCGCTAGAGCCTTCCTTAGCGATGCACCAGTATGGTTCCTCGACGAACCAACAAGCGCAATCGATGCCCCCACGGAGCAGAAGATCTTCGACCGGCTCGCGCAGGAAGCTAATAACCGGTTTATCATTCTGAGCAGCCACAGAGTCTCCACGCTGCGATCAGCGCAGCAGATCTTTGTATTACAGAAGGAGCGGATCGCCGAGTCTGGTTCATACCCTGAGCTTCTCGCGGAAGGCACAGAGTTCCGGCACATGTTCGAATCCCAGCTGAAAGCAGATTGAGGAGAGCGACGGGACCCTCGGTTGTTGAGGGTCCCGTCTAGCTATGCTTAGGACGGGGCTACCACGTAGTCTCGTAGATCTATCCGGCGATCTTCCCGATCGGCAATCGTGGGATCGTGAGTCACCACCAAAAGCGCACCTCCACGTTCTCTGATCGTGTCAAAGAGCAAATCGGCTACCTCATCACGCGTCTGCGTATCGAGCGATCCGGTCGGCTCATCCGCAATCACCAGCTCAGGGTTCGTACTCAACGCCCTCATCATGGCAGTACGCTGCCGCTCGCCACCGGATAGATCCTCGGCACGAGTATCTGTTGGTACCCCCACTCCCGAAAGCATGTCACGCGCCTCGTCCATACGGGAAGCATACTTATGTGGCTGATTCATCATGAGAGCCACAGCGATATTCTCGGCGGCCGTCAACTCAGGCAACAGCTCGCCATCCTGAAATACCACCCCGATATGCTCGCGCCGAATAGCTGCGGACTTTGTTGGCCCCAACCCGTCAACTTGCAGCCCACACACATGGATGCTGCCACTTCGGGGTTGGTTCATCCCAAGAATGGTTGAGAGAAGCGTGGATTTACCTGAGCCTGACGGACCAACTACCGCCACACTCTCACCCTCACCGATTACGAGCGTCAAGCCACGGAACAACTCCCGCCCCGGCACCTCGCACGCAAGTTCGTTAATATCGAGAATCACTTTGTGCCAACCTTCCACATCGAGAATGCCCTTCGGCTCTCAGCAATAGCCGCTACCCACCCGACGAACGCCACAACACCTGTCATCAGCCCAGCAGCAAGGACAAACGGTATCAGTTGAGCGATCGCCGATCCCATACTCATCGCTAGGGCACTTCCTAGCATCAACGAAAGCAGCATCCCGATTAAGTATCCGACTGCAAGCGGAACACACACGCGATCAGCTGCAACCCTACGAATGACACCGGGTGAACCCGACAGGACAGTCAGAGGCGCAAGGCGGCGCGCGGTCCGAGTCGCGTCCTCAACCAATGCGAAACACACGCCCGTCAGGAGCATTCCTAGACCAACGAGCCCCATCCAACCAATCCAGTTCGCTCGTTGCACTCCAGCACTGGTTCCGTAATAAAAGGAGGCACTTGGCTCATTGACCCGCCACATGGGGGCGGAATACTCAGCGACTACCTGTTTGATGTGGGAAACATCCACTGAACCGGATTCGCCCGCAACCACGGCATAGTTGTAGGTGATGTCCCAGTTCTCGCGTTGTTCCTCTGAAAAGACCAACAACTCCGATTGGGGAACGACCTTCGTGCTTCCTGCCGTCTTGTCTTCAATGGTGTAGTGGACGTAACGATTGAGGAGGTCGTCTGGCGTGGTACCCGATATAACAGTGTCATCCAAACCGTCACCGAGCGCCCCTATTTCCATCACGGGATTCTCATCACCAGTGTCAACGCGAGTAATCAAAATAGTTGCATCAGGCTCCGTTTGGTGAAGAGCATCGAGCATTTCTTTAATCTGATCGGTTCGTGCACCTGGCACCGGGTACATCTCAGCCACTTGCCCCGAAAACTCCTCGTAGGATGCCAACGCTTCCTTGTTAAAGGATGCGCGCGCAATCAGCATAATCAAAACCTGGGACGTGATGAGAGCTGTAGCCACAAGGATAAGTGCCAACTGTGTCAGCCTTCGTCCTGACCACAGGATTCCAGCGGAACCAATCAATCCGCCCGGATCGTTGCGTGATGCTGCTTTATCTTTGGCCGGGCGTGCCCACCAACTCATACATAGAGCGACGAGATCCTGCACCGTCACGATCACTGTGAGCAAGACCGCGAGGTACAAAACAAACAGAAGCAGTGCCGCACCCTTATTGACAAGAATCATCAAGATGATCGCAATAGGAACGGAGAAGACACAGATTCCAGCCTTCACCGTGCTATACGGTTTCTCCCGATCTTTGGGCCTATTAAGAGCAATACGGGTGGGAACTCGGACAGACTGCCCCAAGAGTAATCCCACGAAACTGGCAATTACCAGAAGGGCCAGCAAAATGATCCACAGAGCGTTAGCACGGACGTCATCCGCCAGAACCACGTAATTGCGCCATGGGAGCTTGATATCTGCAACGTACCAGGGCAGCGAACTCACTAATCCAATAAAGGAACCGGCAATTACAGGTCGCCAGATCTGCTCAGCCTGCCACCAGATGCGGTCACGAGTAGAAAAACCAAGCGTCAGTAAAACGAGGTTACAACGGCGCCGATGCTCCAAACCGCTCCGAGATGACACCACACATACAAGAACAACGGCGAGGCCAATCGTCATACCGTAGGCTGCGAAAAAGCGCCACACCGGCTCCCGTTCAAGCGCATCTTGAAACATTCCAGAATCAGTCTGCGCACCAAAGCCACTCGCTGGATACATGCTCTGCTCATCCACCACATCAGCGCCCGGTCGAACATACGCGATCTTTTCAGTGGGACTTGCTAGTCCTTCCAGATCAATCGTCCCTGCGAATGTTCCATAGCGAGATTCGATTCCTTCGGACTGCCCAGCGGCCAGTAGAGCTGGTGACAAAAGAACTTCACCTTCCTCGGGCCACTCATGTACGCCGGCGGGTAAAGGGGCATCGTCATTGAGTGGTAGAAGATAGACCACCATCGTATCCTCAGGAGCATTCAGTAAGGAATCGTGAACATCGATATACAAGAGCTCTGCGTCCGAAGAATCATCCGGGATGATAGGCGTGCGTGCCTGATCTCTAGCAGTTGTCCCGGAATAGGCTGCGCCAATTACTCCAACGCCAATAGCGGCGATTGCCAGTACCAGCGCAGCAAATACAAGCGGTGCGGGAGTGAGCCACCGAGAGCGGCCCGGGCGCGAAGCTGAAGCCCTCACACCCGGACCAACAACCGTTCTCGTCATCGTCAGTGCTTCCAGCTACCGCAATCCACTGGGAGTGGGGCCGGGTTTGACCTGCAAATCTTATCGTTCGTAATGTTTGAACTGACCGATGCCGAGGTCGTGGTTCCATACCCGAGCTTGTTAGCCAGAGATTTGTTAGACTGCCCGCTGTTGTACTTGAACTCCGTTGTCACAAACTTGTTGTCAGCCGCATTATCCTTGAGCTTGATAGTCTTTGCACTAACGGTTACTTTTCCACCCATGGATGTGTGCGTCCAGCTTCCAGCCATCGCCGGAGCAGACATCGAAAACGCTACGCAAGCACCTGCGATGCACGCCGCGACTTTGTGCGAAATGTTGTACCTCATTGTTATCCCCTTTCCGGGGGTTGGGGGAGGGAGTCTCCAGTGGCGCCCGTTACCTTGTTGACAGGTCCTTTTGACGGGTGTTGATTGGGCTTGTCGGTC
>NZ_JBQCZW010000043.1:0-15661 GCF_052089425.1 Ancrocorticia sp.
CAGCACCATTAGACCCGCTGCGCCAGCACCATTAGACCCGCTGCGCCAGCACCATCGTTTCGCAGTGCGTCGTTTGGGGAAACATGTCAAAGAGGCGAGCGGTGGTTGGGATGAAGCCGGGCATCGCGCCAAGATCCTTAGCTAGGCTCTTGGCGTTACAGCTTGAATAGATAAGCCATTGAGCATCCGAGTTTTCGATCCACTCTGCGAGGTTGCCAATTCCCCGGCGCGGCGGATTGACGATCACGATGTCCGGAGAACCACCCTCGGCACGGACAGCAGAATCCGCATCTCCCGCCATGAATCGAAGCGAAGGGCTTTCACCCCGCGCTTCGGCGGTGCCAGCACGGGTCGTATTCGAGCGCAATGGAGGGCTCTTCATGGAGGAGCCGTCACGCCAGATCTCGCTACGATCGCGATCAGAGGCTAACTCCTCCGTCAGATCGACAGCACCAAGCCGCGCGCTTTCCACCGCCTGCTCGCTTATTTCCACTCCAAGAACGTCGCGCTGTGGCCCCGCGCAATGCAGGGCGAATCCACCAACGCCGCAGTACAAGTCCCATACTTTGAGGGGACTCCTGAAACCGCCGGACTCGCTGGCCCCGCCGGACCAGTTGCGTGCGCTCGCGATACCGTCCACCCAATTACGAGCCAGCGCGTACAAGCCTTGCGCAACGGCGGTGTTGGTTTGGAAGAAAGATTGCGGGCGCAGGTAGAGCGTGGCCGAATCCATCCTCATAGGCAAAGCATCGGCTTCCGTCAACACGATTTCCTCGGGACCCTCTGGCAGGGCTTTGCGTTCGGGTAGAAGGTTGACGGAAACCACCCGTGCTTCTGGCAACGCACTCTGCAGCCACGACAAGTGTTTGCGGATACGAGGCAACGATTCAGTGGAGCGCAGCACGAACCTCACCATGAGCTGACCGCTGGGAGACACGGTGACGATGATGTTCTTGAGCTCGCCGCGCCCGGTCGGAACATCAAAAGGCATGAGCCCAGCTCGCGCAACAAACGCGCTGAGCACACCGAAGCAGTCAGCGAGCCGCGGTTCATAGAGCCCGCACTCGCGCAGGTCAACTCCCTTCCGCTGTGCGTCCAAGATCCCGAGAGTTGGCGCTTGCGGGGAACCGCCAACCACCAGCTTGGCCTTGTTTCGGAAAAGGGATTCGGCCGATGCGAAGGCGGGAAGCCATTCGATAGTGGGCCATGCTTCGAGCAATCCGGCAACTTCCTCCTGCTTTCTGGCGAGCTGCACGGAGTATGGCTCGCCCATGAAGGTACACGAGCGGCACACGCCCGCATCGAAGTAATCGCATTGCACGCTCCAAGCCTACAAGCCTCGGGACGTTCCGAACGCGGGCCATCTGTGCAGGAACAGCAGTTCGCCTCCGTATTTGGTGTAAGCCACCGTTATACGCAGGGCTACTACAACATGCGGATCTATAAGCCAGCCAGCTCCCGACAGTCCTGTGGCCCAGTTCCGTATTTGGTGTAAGCCACCTCTATACGCATGGCTGCTACAACATGCGGATCTATAATCTAGCCCACGGCTACCAGGTGAACCCGACGCAGCCACTCAACCGTGACCAAGGTAAGTGGCATCGAGCGCCAGCCTCCCGTACCCTCAAAGCATGGACAATGAGGTACATAAGGTTGTAGCGATCCCTGATTCGTTTAAGGGAACGCTTTCTGCCCGTGAAGTTGCTGGCGCTATGCGGCGCGGGGTTGAACGTGCGGCCACCACGCTGGATATCCACGTAGATGTGAGCGAGATTCCTTTTGCGGACGGCGGGGAGGGCACCTTGGAGGCCGTGCTGGCGGCGTGGGGGACTGCGGCTCAAGCATGCGACGCCACAGATTCACTCGGCCGGCCGATTAGATCCCACTATGGAGTCTCCCCAGACGGCAAGACTGGCCTGATCGAGGCCGCACAAGCCAATGGGCTGGCAGCTGTTTCCGATGTCCCTCTTCGGCCCCGCGAGGCAACAACGCGAGGGGTTGGCGCCATGGTGCGGGCCGCGCTAGATCAGGGGGTGCAAGAGATTCTTCTGACTGCTGGAGGTTCCGCCACCACGGATGGCGGCACCGGAATGCTCCGCGAATTGGGCATGCGTTTCCTCGACAAGAACGGCAATGAACTCCCTGATGGCGGCGGATGCCTCGTGGAGCTAGCCACCATTGACGTAGAAAATGTAGATCCACGTGCTTTTGACATCACGTGGAAGATTGCTGCTGACGTCACGAATCCTCTGACCGGCCCGCACGGAGCTGCCCACGTGTTTGGCCCGCAAAAGGGAGCGACGCCCGAGGACGTGGAGGTTCTTGATGCCGCTCTGGCCAACATGGCCCGCGTTGCGGAAGCCGTTGGCGGCCAGCAAACTGAGGGTGTCCCCGGACTTGGCGCCGCAGGTGGGATTGCCGCACTTCTGCACGCCTTCTTCCGAGTGGAACTTGAACCCGGATGGCAGATGGTGAGCCAAGCGCTCGGTGCACCAGAAACAGTCGGGTCCGCCGATCTGGTGCTCACGGGCGAAGGGCGGTTCGACAGCCAATCCATCGATGGCAAGGTAATATACGGGGTCCGCCAACTCACCCCACCGAATGTTCCGCTTGTGGTGCTGGCAGGTCAGGTGGGTATTACGCCGGAAGATTTGGAACGCAGTGGGGTTACTGCTGCCTTCTCCATCGCACGCGGCCCATCCACGCTCGAGGAGATCGCCCCACAAACTGCTGAACTGGTGGAGTGGAACGCCTACCAGATAGCCAGGTTCTGGCTCAGTTAGCAAGAACCGCGCGGCTGCATCACGCCCGCCGTCGTTCAACTAAATACACCAAAACTACGACTGAAGGGCTAACTGATGTACGAGATTATTGTGCTTTTGCTACTTGTGGTGGGCATTGTGCTGCTGACCGCCAAGTGGAACATCAATCCGTTTCTCGCGCTGATCGCGGCGGCGTTCATCGCGGCGTTTGCGTATGGCGTGCCGATGGCGGAGGTCACCACCGCGATCGGCGAGGGATTCGGCGGGACGATTGGAAACATCGGACTCGTGATTCTGGTGGGGACGATGCTCGGAGGAATTCTGGAGCGTTCGGGTGCCGCGATTTCCATGGCGGATTTCTTGGTGCGTGTGTTGGGGCCGAAGTTCCCGAATCTGACGATGTCGCTTGTTGGCTGGCTCGTCTCTATCCCCGTTTTCTGCGATTCCGGATACGTGATTCTCAATTCGTTGCGCAAAGCCATCACGCTGAGAACAGGGGTATCGTCAATCGGCACCGCAGTGGCGCTGATGACGGGGCTTTATGCGACCCATACGCTTGTTCCGCCGACACCCGGCCCGCTCGCCGCGGCGGAGAACGTTGGAATCTCGCATAATCTCGGATTCTTGATTGCCGTGGGGTTGCCGGTTTCGCTCGTGGCCGCCTTTGCTGGTCTTGTCTATGCGCAGCGGTTCACGCATTCCACGATGGAGCTCCTGCCTCCCACGGGTGAAGACGATCTGGACAACAAGACGTATGAGGAGCTTCGTGAAAGCTATGGCAAGCTGCCTTCCGCCGGTGCTTCGTTCCTTCCCATCATCGTGCCGCTCATTCTTATCTGTATTGCATCGATCGCCAATCTGCCGAGTGCTCCATTTGGGGCGGGGACCGTCACGGATATCATCGTGTTCTTGGGAACTCCGCTGGTGGCACTCTTCATTGGTCTGGCCGTTGCTGTGTGCCTTCTGCGTGGCAAAGGCAAGCTGGAGCAGTTCAACACGGAGATCACCAGCGCTATCGAAATTGCTGGGCCGATCATCTTCATCACGGGCGCAGGTGCGGCCTTCGGTGGGATCCTCGGCGCATCGGCACTCACGGATATCTTGGCTGATTCACTCAGTTCGCTCGGCCTTGGCCTCCTCGTGCCGTTCCTCATTTCTGCGGCTCTGAAGACTGCTCAGGGTTCCTCGACTGTGGCGCTAGTGACCACATCGGCTATTCTGGCGCCGCTCCTGGGCTCCATGGGGCTCGACTCGGAAATCGGGATGGTTCTGACCGTTCTGGCGATCGGGGCCGGATCGATGGTGGTATCTCACGCGAACGATTCCTTCTTCTGGGTAGTCTCCCGGCTCAGCCGTTTGCCTGTTGGCGTTGCCTATCGAACCCTGACCGTGGCCTCTGGAATCGAAGGGGTTGCTGCCTTCATCACCGTGTGGATTATTGGAGCAATCGTGTTGTAGGGGTGGAACGGTCAACCGTCACGCGAATAATTCCCAACGAAACCGTGATCTGCCCCGCGGCGTGCCTGATCGTTTGCGAGTAGGCTTGCTGGGCGCATTCGGCAAGGGCCGAGCGCGAGCTAGGGAAGGATTTCATGAGGCAGCTGGGCAGGATCATCACCTTCACGAAGAAGCTCACCCCATACTATATCCTTATCGTGGTGGCTTCGGTGTTTGTGACGGCAGCTAATATCGTTGTGCCATTCATTATCGGCCGCGCCACGGATACGGCGGTCGATGCGGTCAGCGGCGCCACGCCCGTGAACGCCGCCATCACGACAGCCCTCTGGTTGGCCGCGGCCTTCCTCGCGATCGATATTTTCTCCACCGTCGCCTCCTCGATCGGGGGTTATTTCGGTGACGTGATGAGCCAGAAGATGCGTGCGATTCTATCGGTGCGTTATTACGAGAAGCTCCTGACCCTCCCGCAAAGCTACTTTGATGGCGAGCTCACCGGCACCATCACATCTCGCCTCAACCGCTCGATCATGGAAGTCACGAACTTCGCGAAGTCCTTCGCTAACAGTTTCTTCACCACGCTGTTGACGGTGGTTGCTGTGCTCATCGTATCCGCGATCTATTCACCGTGGCTTGCCATTCTGCTCGCGATCATCTTCCCGGTTTACCTCTGGCTGACGGCCCTCACTTCCCGGCGCTGGCAGCGCCTCGAAGGCCAGAAGAACGAGCAAATCGATCTGGCGGGCGGCCGCTTCACGGAAGTGGTGGGCCAGATCCGCGTGGTGAAGTCCTTCGTTCAGGAGCTGCGCGAACTCAAAATATTCACGCGCCGCTACGCGCGGACGGTTGACGTCACACGCGATCAGTCCACCCATTGGCATTGGATGGACTTCGCCCGCCGCGCCTTTATGTCGCTCGTTTTCTTCGGCATCTACGCCATCATCTTCGTCAACACGGCGCGCGGCACCTTCTCCGTGGGGGATATGGTGCTCCTCATCCAGCTGATCGCCCTAGCGCGCCAGCCCATCCAATCGATGAGCTTCATCGTGGATACCGCCCAGCACGCGATCGCCGGCTCCAAGGATTACTTTGACGTCATGGCACTCATACCGCATCGCCGCCCAGCTCTTGCCGATTCGATGAGCCAAGAGTCTTTGCCAGAAGATTTGATGGATTTGATCGACGACGGCGAAGCCACCCGTACGTCCGAAGCTTCACCTACATCCGGGGCGCGTCCGTCCGAGTTGGTTGACGGGGAGGGGAACGCCGTCGTCGTCGAAAATTCGGACATCGCCGTGGCTTTCGATCACGTAACCTTCGGCTACGATGACGATCCCGACGTCCTCTCGGACATTAGTTTCGAGATCCGCAGGGGCGAGCGCGTGGCGTTCGTGGGCGAATCGGGCGGCGGCAAAACCACGCTGACCGCGCTGCTCCTGGGGCTCTACCCGGTGCGCGGCGGGACGGTGCGGGTGTTCGGTCAGGATGTTTCGGATATTTCCGTGGCCGCGCTTCGCGATAGCGTGGGTGTGGTTTTTCAGGATGCGTCGCTGTTTTCGGGGACGATCCGCGAGAACATTTCGTATGCTCGGCCGAACGCGAGCGAGGCGGAGATCGTTGACGCTGCTACCCGCGCGAACGCCGCAAAGTTTATCTCCGGCTTCCACTCGGGGTATGAGACGCTGATCGGGGAGCGTGGCCTCAAGCTTTCCGGCGGGCAAAAGCAGCGGATTTCCGTGGCGCGCGCGATCCTTAAGGATGCGCAGATCCTCGTGTTGGACGAGGCTACCTCGGCGCTGGATACACGCGCCGAGCGGCAGGTTCAGGCCGGGCTCGAATCTCTCATGGAGGACCGTACCAGTCTGATCATCGCGCACCGGCTCTCCACCATCGCCACGGTGGATCGGATCATTACGCTCAAGGATGGGCGGATCGATGAGGTGGGGACGCCCGCTGAGCTGGCCGAATCGGGCGGCATCTACGCCAGCCTGCTCGCGCTGCAGAACGAAGGCACCAAGAAGGCGCGCAAGAGCTTGAAGCGGTACGAAATCGAACACTGACTGGGCGGGGATTTCTAGGTGGTGCTGGCGGCTGCGTCGTAGATCCGTAGTGGTATGTATTCGGCGGCGTGAGTGAAATCTTTATCTGTGGTCAGCAGTATCAGCTCGTGTCTGATGGTCAGCTGCGCGATGAGTGCGTCTACTGTTGGTAACTGGACGCCGTTCCGTCTGCACGTGTTGGAGAGATGTGCGGCAGCTTCGTAATCCTGACGATCTGGTTCCACAAAGGACAAGGAATTGAATGCATCTCGGATGTGGTCTTGGGCTTTACTTGGCACAGCGCGTTGGAGAAGCTCTAGCAACACAATCCCGGTTGTTGCAATATCGCTGCCCTGTGACAATGCGGCGCGTAGAGCCTCTACTTCAGCAATTGTAGAATGCGAATTGCGACGCAAAGCCAGCGACCACACGCTAGTGTCTACGAGAAAAGTCATGAAGGATTGTCCAGTTCACGCTGCTTACGGGCAGCCTTATAATCGAAGGAATCGTCCCAGTCGATCGTTCCGAATAGCTCGACGATTTTTCCGCGATTGCGTTTCGCGATGAATTCCTCGAGGGCAATGGTGACAGTCTCCTTCTTGGTTCGCATCCCCCCAACTTCGTATGCTGCTTCTAGGAGCGCTGGGTCAATTGCTAAGTTGGTCGCCATGTTACACATCTCCCTACACAAAGAGTTACACATGATTCTAAGAGATTCGTTCACCGTTTGAGAAGAGCAAAAGAAAACAAAATTTGGTTTTGATTGTGATTTCTCGTTCGGTCTTTATGACATCGTCGATGTCCCTGTGGAGTGGCCCGGCGGGCGAGCAGAGCGAGTAGGCTGGGGCGAAAGCGGACCTAGGGAGGCAACCGTGGAGTACAGCAAAGTGACATCGCCCATTGGGGAGCTTCTGATTGTTGCAAGTGATCGTGGCCTGACTCAGATTGCTTTCGAATCGGAAGGATTCGAGGCCGTGACGAGCGGAATTGGATTGCCCAAGGAAGAATCCGAATCTCAGGGGGCTAATGCGCAGGCAGCGCGGGCGCACCTTCTCGCACGCGCTGGCCAGCAGCTCACCGAGTACTTTGCGGGCGAACGCCGTGAATTTGATGTGCCGTTGGATTTCACCGGACGTTCTGGTTTTCAGCTGGACGTGCAGAAATACTTGGCGCATATCCCCTACGGAACGACGCAGACGTACAAGCAAGTTGCGGAGGCGCTAGGTAAACCCGGTGCCACGCGAGCCGTAGGGAGTGCGTGCGGGGCAAACCCGCTTCCGATCGTGCTGCCGTGCCACCGCGTTGTGCGCACAGATGGTGGCCTCGGTGGTTACCGAGGCGGCCTCGAGGCCAAGCGCTATTTGTTAGACCTTGAGCGAGAGGACTAACGTCAAACAGCATGTCCGTAACAACGAATGAGCCAAGCGATAGGGCCAACCCCAATCAGTGGCGTAACATCATGGCTGCCTTGGCGAATCCGGATACTCGCCGGGTGGCGGCCAAGCTGATGCTCGGCGAGGAATTTGAGACGGCTTCCGCCGAATTTACCCCATCCAAGCGCCGTAAGGTCACCGCCGCGATAGAAAAGAGCGGCCTCGTTGACCCGGAAACCGGGAGTCTCAACGAATCGATTTTTCGTGAAGCACTTGCCTCCGGTGGTGCTCAACCCGCTAAACAACGGGGCATCGAGCGGTTCCTTCATGGCAAGCTGATTATTCAATATCCAGCGAATTCCTCCGAGCGCGCTGAGCTCCTTTCGTGGGTGGCTGCACAGGCATTCGGGCCAGCCGAGGTGCTGTCCGAAAAGGATGTTAACGAGCGCCTTCGCCCCTTTACAGATGATGTGGCGGAACTGCGGCGCTACCTCGTCGATCACGGTCTCGTTTATCGCAGCCCGGATGGGGCGCAATACTCCCGGCGTGGGCCTGAAAGATGTGTCTAGCCTCGGGATCACAGCTTTCGGGCGGTTTGGTGCGGAGTAGATCCGTTCGAAGGTGTTGTATTTTCGGTTGAACCTGTACTGTGAGGAGTGCCCAACCGGGTGTAGCGCAGGTCGTAGGGCCCGGAGATTATTGGCGGCTCGGCCAAACTGTACGGGTGGCTTCCCGGGTGGTATTCGCGGCGGCGCAGGGGAAAATGACAGCCTAGCGCGCATTTTGAGTACCCTGATATAGGGACCAGACGGAGACTGGTCACCGATCTGTCTGCGGCTGAATTGCGCGCGGATGCAATTACCGGCGATTTTTGGGTACTGCGATGACACGCCATTGCAGGGCCCGCATGTTGTGTGACTGAGGACGGCTTATGAGCGGTGCAAATGATACGCATAGGGCAATTGCTGAGGGCCTTCAGAACTATCTCATTGGAGTTCGCTACAAGCGCCCGTACGTGAGATTCCGAGTTCTTGAGCGGCCACGCTTACAAATAAACGACCGCGCGCCTCTGACCATTGTTGGCGCTCCGGCTGGATATGGCAAGAGTGTTCCGTTGTCCCAGTGGGGGACGCAATGGGCACGTGATGGCAAGGAATCTGTCTGGCTTATCCTTGGAAGTTGTTACGTCTCGAGTGCGCAATTCTGGGTGCTTTTAGCGAGGGCACTTGGCATAGTCACTGTGCAGCCTTTTGATCACGTTCAGATCCATCGGGCTATCTCTGAGCACATAGCTGGTTTGACTGAGCGGCTCGTCATTACGATTGACAATTTCGAGTACGCCACGAGTTCTACGCTTGATCTTGCGCTTGTCCAGCTCCTCGATGAATCGCCGCTGCTTGACCTTGTTGTGAGCGGACGCCGGTCAACCTCATTGACAAGTCCTCTCGTCACCAGCCAATATGACGCGCGCTTAGTAACTGCTGACGAACTCGCTTTCACTGACGATGAGGTAGGTGAATTGGCCAAACTCTATGCGAGGGAAGAAGGGCAGGAGGCGATCATAGATCTCGCCCAGTCGGTCGCTGGTTGGCCCCTTCCGGTACAGATCGGATGCTCAGGTACCGGTGCGCCAACGGAACAGTTTGCCCGTATTGTGGCTGAGTATATCGACCTAGCTGGGGAAGGTGTGGGCCAGCGCGTACTGTACGAAATCGCGTTGTGTCCTGGCGTAAGTGTCAATGTTTTGGCGCAGATGGAGTATCCGGAATTAACTACGCAGAGCACCCGCGAGATGACTGATGAAGTAGGCAATGTATGTGCTGCTCTCGAGGATCAGGGTCTCATCCATCGCCTTCCCTCTCACGATCGGATCAGATATTCCTGTCATCAAGGCATCGCGAGCATTGTGGCGCACCGAGGGCTTTCTGCGCTATCTCAAGAAGAACTGAGGCGGTTGCGTCTCTATTACTCGGTGAACATTGATGACTACGACCCGAGCAGCGCCTTCCGTGCCCGAATCCAGATCGAGGATTTAGAGGGAGCGGAGCGGATGGCGCGGCGAAGATTCGTGCAGCTCCTCGCCGATGAGAAGGGGACGCGGATCACACTGGGCCTTGTGGACCCGGAAAGGACCCGGCAGTACGGCGCCATAGATGGGCTTCGCATGTTCATCGATCACGCAGATCCCACGATGAGCGTTGAGCTTAAGCGTGAACGCATGTCCAGAAGTCGCGAATCTATGCGTCAGTTACTTCTAGGCAATGATCCAATGACCGTTATCTACGCCGAATGTGCTTTGGTGGCCGCAGAAGTCACCGTGGGCAGCGTGGCCGAGGCCTATCGCCTGGCTAAGGACCTAGCCCGCCGCATGACGGATGGCGTGGAGGGAGGTTCTGGCGGCAGCCCCTCCATGGTTGCGATGATGTGGACATTTGTCGGATATGCTGCCAATGCTTACGGTGATTACCTTCTCGCCGAGAGAAGCAATTTGAAAGCATTGCGGCTTGCGGAACGCGAGAACAGTCTCGCGGTGAAGATGAGGGCGCTCCGTGGCCTGTCGCGAGTTAAGTTTTGTACCGGAGATATGGTTGAGGCAAAGAGGTACCTCGATGAAGTTCACGAGGTACGAGCTTCCCTCTCATCTCGTGCAAAGGAAAGCACACTCGATCTGACAGCCGGGTACTTTGCGGGAATTCTCCTCCGGAACGCCGCGCTCAACGGCTGGGACGAACCTTTTGAAGATCAGCCAATGACGGCCGAATGGATGGCAGACCATGCGTGGGTGGTGACATATCCGTTGCACGTGATGGCCGAAGCTGACATCGAACGCCAACTGAATGGGAGCGGTCATGCTCTGCGGCTTCTCAAGCACCGTCTGAATACGTGGCCACTGAGGAAGGCAGCTTCGGATTCCTATACTCACACCCTCTATGCGTACACCGCTAGTCTCATGGCCGTCACGGGAGACTTGGCATCGGCGCAGCGTCAGCTTGACAGTGCAGGAGAAGGAGAATCTGGGAAGGGCATCGTCCAAGCGAGGATCTACCTGCTGAAGGGACAACCGCGAAAGGCGCTGGCCAGCCTTCAGGACAATGGGCCAGCGGGCTTCATTCCGCGTCAACACGCTGAATGGAGCCTCCTATCGGCGGTTGCGCTGTGGCAGTTGGAGATGCACAGCTCCGCTGTTGACGCCGCACACGAAGCTCTTCGGCTGATGCGTGAGCATGTGGGATACGGGGTGCTGGGGTGGGTTCCTTATGAGTCCTTACGTGAGTTAGCTGAGTACCTGAGGGATTCTGGGGACGACAGCCTGTACGAGTATGTGGATGCGATGCCCGAGAATCTTAGGTGCCATCAATACGGCAGGCTGAGCCGAGCTGAGCTGAGGACGCTTTGCGAGCTAGCCAATGGTGAACCCCTCGAGAACACGGCAGGTTCTCTTTTCATATCGATCAATACGTTGAAGTTCCATCTACGGAGTATCTACCGGAAGCTTCACGTCTCGAATCGTCACGAGGCAGTACAGAGAGCCCAACTCTTGGGTCTGTACACACCCAACCAGTCTTGGGGTGGAATGCGGGGTGGAAAAGCTAAGGAATAGCTAGAAATCAGGGTTTCTCGGGCTAGCGTCTTGATGTCGATCGGCTAAATCTCCGGCCACTAAATTCCGGCACGGAGCATCACACGCTCTCGTTTCCGATCGATGCCTACACCACAGTGATCAGGTGTGGGTCCGAGTCGGAATTGAGGAGCCCATGACTAGAACCACCGAAGCGTATGTACGGTGCCCCGTGCGCGAAAGAACGCGATTATTCGCGATACTATCCGGAGTGCTCTGCTTAGTTTTCGGATCGCTCATCGCGATGCCGTCCCCAAGCTTCGCCGCCCAGAACGATGGCATTAAAGTGAGCGGGGAGCTGTCCAGCGAAGAAGGCGGACAAGCAACCATCGGCGATGTCCTGACCTTCACTGGGGCGTGGGATGCCACGGACGCCAATCCACAGCCCGGAGACACGTTCACGGTTGGTTTGCCACCGGAGCTTGGATTCCAAGCGCAGATTCCGCTTGAGCTTAGAGACGCTGATGGCACTAGCTGGGGGAGTTGCTTGACGAACTCGCCAAGTGACGGGATTATGACCTGCAGTCTCTCAGATGCGGTTGAAGGTAAAGAAGAAGTTAAGGGAACCTTTGAACTGCAAGTTGAAGCCAAACAGGCGACAAGCGAAGAGACCGTCAAATTCGATCTCAACGGAGAAACAATCGAAGTGGATCTACCCGGCGAGGGCGGAATCGATGACGGCGTCATCATTCAGGATGAGTGGAGCAAGTCTGGTGCCCTGAACGGCAACAAATGGTCGATGACGTGGAGCATTGAGCTTCCGGGGTCCAGACTCGCGGGCAATGAGACAGTTACCATCCTTGAAGACCTCAGCGATAACCATCAGCTGTGCGATCCCGCTAACCTCAAGGTTGTTTCCGAGCGTGGTGGAGACAAGCAGGACGTGTCAGCCATTGCTTCAACCCAAACTGAGGGCGTCGCAGATCCTCACGATTTCAAGATCACCCTGATGGAGCCAGAAGGGGGATGGGACACCAACGTCCTCTACCGCGTCACCTACCAGACGTGCACTCCAGACAAGCAGATCGATCCTGAAGGTACGGAATACACGAACGAAGCCTACGTCGATATATTCGGCGAATCATCCGGCGTTATCGGCTTAACGCAGGACTGGGACTTCAGTGACGCTGTCAATAAGTGGGGTTGGGTCTCTGACGGGGCCAATCGAAACGGAGTGATTAACTGGACAGTGGATGTTGCCGGCGATTTGCTCCACAACAAGGATGGTTTTAACTTCACCGACGCCTTGTCGGGTGAGCACGCACTGTGCAAGGACGAATCTGGTGCTTACACGGTCAAGGGCCTGAAGGTCGCGGAACGGTACGGGCCGAGTGACGATCTCGTCGGCGTTCTCAGCGAGGAGCAGCTTGCCCGAGCGGTTACACCGGCTGAGGATGGCAAGAGTTTTTCCGTCGAGTTCGCGACCGGCTCTGACTTCGCCTTTAAAGGCAATTCATACATCTACAGGATTACATATCAGACGTGCGCCACAACGGACGGGCTTCCCACAAGTGGGACTGCGTTCTCTAACGAAGCGAGCGTGGACGGAAAGATCCAAGCAAGTACCACGGAGGTCCCTAATCGAACGGAGCGAAAGACCGGTAGCATCAACTCCAACATGGTCACCCTCGACGATGTTGATTATCTCCCACAGACAACCCTGAACTGGGGAATCACTGTTCCCGGAGAACGCTTGACCGATCCTGTCCAGATCGCAAGTCCTGTCACGGTTACTGATAAGAGCTCCGAAAACCTCACCGTGTGTGGTGAAGGGGAAAATCTGAAATCCAGACTCGGGCTGAAGGTTGAGGCCCGCGATCAGATCAACAACGGAGGTTTGCCGGCCGTTGACCTGACGGACGCAACCACCGCCTCGCTTGAGGATGGCGCGTTGACGTTCGAGATAGCCGCACCGGATCTCCCCCTCCCGGGGGACGGGGAGGCAACGTCAAAGGGTTGGAGCAAGGAATACCAGTACGTGATCAGCTACACCACCTGCACTGCCAGTGGTGGAATGGATGCGCCAGGGGCAACGTATGGAAACGAAGCAACTGTTGCGGGTAAGACCTACAAGCAGTCAGTGACTCAGGAGTACCGCGGGAGCGGTACCGGTCAGGGTGTTTCACGCGGGTCCGTAGAGATCTCGAAGGCCCTCACTGACAACGCGGGAGCCGAGTTCGTGCCAGAAGGCACCAACTTTACGGTGCATGCACAAGAGATTGACCCTGAGGGCAACGTTCAGCTCGAATATGATCTCGAGGTTCCTCTCAACGGAGATCCGGTCAAGGGACTGAACGCACGAGGTAACGGATGGACAATCAAGCTCTCGGAGCCCAGCTTCCCGAATGTCCCTGGTGTGACATTTGGCGATCCGACGTTCAGCGATTCTGAGGGTGTGACTCCCTCTGAGGACGGAACCACTGCCGTTGCCACGTTGACACCAGGTTCGAACGTTCAGGTCGAGTTGGACAATACGGCTCAGCTTGGCTCTATCCAGATTGATAAGAAGGTCGACGGCCCGGCTGGCGGCCTCTCGGACGTTGACTCATTCCCGATCACGGCGAAGATCGACACCTCGGCACTGGGAGACAATTTTCCGGCTCAAGAGGATCGAACCTTGGAACTGACACCGGGTGAGCCTCTAACGCTCGACGATCTGCCGATTGGCTCCGTTGTTTCCTTCAGTGAGAATCTGCCGGAAACCAATGATCTGATCACTTGGGGAACTCCTGAGTTCTCTCCGGAACAGGTAGAGGTAACAGCAGATCACGTTGCCGCGCCGGTACTAGTCACAGTAACAAACACGGCAAATCGCACTCTGGGCACCTTCTCCCTCGCGAAGAATGTGACGGGCGATCAAGCCAAGAACACCGCGGTACCGGACGAGGTAGAGGTAACCGCCACGTGGGAGCAGGAGGGCGAATCACATTCAAAGGTTCTCAACCTGCCCACTGACGGATCGGCGGTCGAATTCGGCGAGGACTTGTACGTTGGCACTGAGGTGACTCTCGTGGAGACGCCTCTTGCCGATGGTTCGAGCATCGCATGGGGCACCCCAGCATGGTCCGGACCCGGCGTTGAGTTGGATGAGGACGGCAGTGCCGTCGTGACCGTAACCCGAGGTTCGGAGGCACTTGTGTCCGTGGAGAATCATGCTGCCACGTCCACCGCTGGTCTTAGCGTGCTGAAGGTAGTTGGCGGTGAGGCTGCGGAAGCGGTTGGCTCAGATACGGAATTCACCGTGCTGGTGGAATGGGAGGATGCTGATGGCACTGCTCAATCCAAGGAACTCGCGATCAACGCTGCCGAACCGGCAATCCTCGGTGAGGATCTTCCGGCCGGTACTGTCCTGACCCTTTCGGAGCTCACGGCTCCAGAAGCTGTAGGTGTCAACTGGGGTAACGTGAGGTTCAGCGGAACCGGCGTTGAGGCTGGTGAGAATGGCACGGCGACAGTCGTGGTATCAGATCAGCACGATGCGGTCACGCTTGTGACCGTAACCAACGAGGCCCACTGGAAGCCCGGAACCTTCGAGCTGTCCAAGACCATCACAGGCGTGGATACGTCCGGTTCGGATGTTCCCAAGTCAGTGGATGTTACTGCCGCGTGGATTGTGGATGGTGAACAGAACTCGAAGGATTTCACGATTCCAACTGACGGCACACCCGTACCCTTCGGTGAGGAACTCCCATATATGACGGACGTTGTGCTGACGGAAGCGGCGCCTGAAGCATCCGCTGCGCTCACGTGGGCAATGCCCGCGTGGAGCGGTGATGGCCTCACGGAAAACGGCGATGGTACTGCAACCTTGACGATAGGGGCGGGAACCACGGCGTCCGTTGAACTGGTGAACAAAGCGCAGCCAGTCAATACGGTTCCGTCCGATGATGCCTCAACAGCGCCGTCAGAACAGCCTTCAGCGGGCTCTAATCTGCCGTTCACGGGTGCCCAAGGAGTACTTGTGATCGCTGGTATTGCAGCGGTTCTTCTGCTGGCTGGTACTGCGATCGTTCTGCTTCGCAGGCGTGGTAACGCGAGCTAACGGACTCGGTAATAAACAACGAGGTCCTGCCAATGTGAGTTGGTAGGGCCTCGTTCGTGTCGCTCATCGTGTAGTCGATGGTTTCGTTTGTTTTTTCGACGACGCGGTTTTTCCCGCGCCATCCACTCATGTCCGTAAACGGAACTGCGGCTTAGGACGAATGAGGGTAGCAATACGGTTAATATTGCGGTTCGAGACTAGGTCTTGGTAGATACCGGCGCCGGCCGTTACGCCGCAAACACGGAGTGCCACCCGGAGGAGTGATCATTCTCCGGCGGGCACGACGGCCTTCCACGCGAGGCGGGTACGCTCGCCTTGAGTTCCGTATGTGGTGTGCGCCGTGCATATTGCATAGCTACTACAGCATACGG
>NZ_JBQCZW010000044.1:0-9394 GCF_052089425.1 Ancrocorticia sp.
AGGCATCATCCTGAATGGGTGAGAGAGAATGGTTCCATGACGCATACGCCAAACCGCGACACGACCGCCCACGATATGACGGTGGGAGAGGTTGCCGATCTAATTGGCGTGAGCGTGCGAACGCTGCATCACTGGGAGGCGATCGGCCTGATCACCCCCAGTGCTCGCACCTACGCGGGATATCGGCTCTACGATTCGGCGGACGTTGAACGTATCCATCAGATCCTCGTGTATAGGGAGACGGGTATGCAGCTTTCGCAGATCGCACAGGTGCTGGATGGATCGGATGCTACGGACTCCGCCGAGCACCTGACCCGGCAACGTGAACTTCTCGTGGACCGCATCACTCACCTGCAGGAGATGGTCTCCGCAGTAGACACGATGTTGGAGAAGAAGAAGATGGGTATTCAGCTCACACCCGAAGAACAGGTAGAAGTATTCGGCAAGGATTGGAATCCTGAGTGGGAGGATCAGGCGCGCCAGCGCTGGGATGACTCGGAGGTGTGGCAGCAATATGGTGAGCGCACATCCAAACTCACAAAGAACGATTTGCGGCGGATCACCAGCGAAATCAAGGCAATGGAATCCCGCTTGGCGCAGGCGAAGCGAGATGGGGTCACCCCCGGCTCAGATGAGGCCAACGAGCTCGCCGAACAGCACAGGGCATCACTCGATCAGTGGTTCGATGTTCCCTACGCACGCCAAGTGATTCTGGCGCGTATGTACGTGGAAGATCCGGCCTTCGCTAGGCACTACAACGATCAGGAACCCGGACTAACCGATTGGCTCCTGACCATTGTTGAGGAGAATGCTGCCGCCCACGGCCTCGATCTATCGCACGTTGAATGGCAGTAGGTTCGAAAGTACTCGTGCCAACTAGCCGAGAATCTCAGCCTGCGCATCCTTCACGGATTGTTGGAGCTCGTGCCAGGAGACGATGAACTTGTCCACGCCCTCGTCTTCCAAAACTTGGAAGACGTCCACAAGATCGATGCCAGCCTCCTCGATCATGTGGAGGGTTTGGCGGCCAATATCTGCCGATCCTTCCATGGTCTGGTGGACCACGCCATGATCGGCGAAGGCATCCATCGTCTTCTCCGGCATGGTGTTCACAACGCCATCCGCCACGAGGTCCGCAACGTAGAGAGTGTCCGAGTAGGACGGATCCTTGGTGCCGGTAGAAGCCCACAGAGGGCGCTGCTTGTTAGCACCCTTGGCCGCTAAATCGGTGAAGCGCTCAGCGGCAAAAACGGCCTCGAAGGCGCCAAGCGCCACCTGAGCATTCGCAATAGCGGCCTTGCCCTTCAGGAGGTCTGCGCCCGTGGCCGCAAGGCGCTTGTCCACTTCACTATCGACTCGCGAAATAAAGAACGAGGCCACCGAGTGGATCGTGGACAGGTCCTTGCCGGCTGCGGCAGCCTTCTCTAGACCAACCAGATACGCATCCATCACCTCGACGTAGCGTTGCTCCGAGAAGATGAGCGTGACGTTCACGGAGATACCCGCGGCAATGGTTTCAGTGATTGCCGCTAGCCCCTCTTTAGTGGCTGGGATCTTGATCAGAACGTTTTCGCGGCCAACTAGCTCCGCGAGCTCGGCTGCCTGATCGATCGTCGCCTGTGTCTCGTGGGCCAGTGTGGGCGCTACTTCGATGGATACTCGACCGTCATAGCCACCCGTTTGCCCATGAATATCCGCAAACAGATCACACGCATCACGGACGTCCTGAGCCGTACATTGCTTAATGGCTTCGTCAACGCTAACCGCCCCCAGCTCTTTCAACTGTGCGGCATAGTCCTCACCCTGAGACAACGCGGCGGCAAAGATCGTCGGGTTGGTGGTCACCCCCACCACGCAGTCTTTCTCGATCTTGTCAGCTAAGTTGCCGGTCTTCAGTCGGCCACGGGAAAGATCGTCCAGCCAAATGGAAACACCAGCGTCAGAAAGGGCTTTCAGTGGGCTATTCATGTTGACTCCAATACTCGGATATGGCCTGCGTCACGTATCTAGACTAGGGAAAGCACGGAACGAATTCAATGCATGGTGGCCCGTGGTTCACTAGCCCCACGCAGAACCGCCGCCCGCGAGTGGGCCTTGACCACCCGTCCGCTCGTAGGCCTCAACAACGTCTTTCGCTTCCTTCAAGCCCATTGCCGGGTGATGCGCTTCCCGCAATAGCTTGACGGCCAGAATCTTGTTGCCTGAAGCGAGCGCCTCGATCGCAGCTGGCGGCAATGACGGCGCTCCGGCGGGACGTATGCCGGGCCCGGCTCCAGTTTGGGCGATGGGTTGAATCTCAATCCCCAACTGAGCGGCGATTTGTCCGATGATCCGTTGTTGATCATCAACCTGCCGTTGGAGGCCCGCAATTCGCGCCTCGAGTTCACTCCTACGTGCCATCGCGATACTCCATCTCTATCGTTGCGCGGGCGATCCCCACGGCGATTAAGACCAAAGTGTAGCGAATGAACGGGTCAGGCCGGGTTCCGCGCCGCCGTTCAACGTAGCCAAAGAGAATCCTTCTGCACCCTCAACGGGTTCACATGCCGCGTGTTCGATTTTCATTATCGTTCCTTCCCGCTGGACAGCGTGACCCATTGTTCGTCAATGCGGTATCCAAGCACAGAGTTGGCGATCTGAATCCCCACGTTCTCAGCAGATCCCCCGGTCCGAAACGTTGTGATACCGCGTTCAAGTAATTGGAGAATTGAGGCAGCCTTGAGCGCGGTCGCCAGCCCACCACGCCGGTACCGTGGCGCGACCACCGTAAAGTCCGTATCAGCTAAATCTGGGCCCACCACATCAACAAACGTCATCCCCGCGAGCTGTCCATCCTCGGTAAAAGCCCCATACGCCGGGTGGGTAAGTGTGGGCACGGAGGTTTGCGTATCGAGCAACGTATGGGACGTCGCAGTGCCGCCCGGGTAATCATCCTCGGTCGCTTGGTCAAGCTCGAGAATCGCGGGAGAGTCCCCAGCCAACAGTTCGCGAACGCGTATTGGCCGGATCCTGGCGATCAGCTCCTCGAACTTTTGCACGTTGACATCTTCGCCGCGCAGCTGCGCTCCGAATGACCGCGCAGTGATCCGCCACCCAGACTGAATCAGCTGATCAACTTCCGGTGCTTCGGCGCGCAGGATTCGATCCATTCGTCGGTCCCTTCACTTACTTGCTTCGTTTCTAGATTACTCCGCGAGTGAGTAGTTGGTTTTTGCCGACGACGACGGCGCACCCACTCGCTCCCGTTGCCGGTCCACACTTGGTAAACTGCGCCCATGGACGTCAAGAAGCTCTTCCCGTACATCATGGTCGAAACCGTCGCCGTTTTGGCGATCGTTGCAGGGTTCTTGTTAGGGATTCCGCTCGTCACAATTGCCGGCTTTATCTTGTTGATATTCGCGGGGCTCGGCATCGTATATGTGGTCCTGACACACGTTCGTCATGCCGCAGAAAAAGCGGCCAGCCAGACCAGATTGGGGCCGACCGCCAACGGGCCAGATCAAGGGCCGTTCCATCAGGGCCGATAGCACGCAGGGCGATCAGAAATCATCGATGATCAACTTCTTCATGCTCAGCATGTGGTGATAGGCATCTGGCCGTTCCATGAGTTCAGCTAAGTTGTCCGGCACCACCTGCCAGCTCACGCCGTAGCGGTCCTTGAGCCACCCACATTCCTCAGCTTCGGGCACCGCAGAAAGCGCCTCCCACAGGCGATCGATCTCCGCTTGATCGCCACACTGGACCTCCAGTGAGACGCCTTCTGAGAAGGTGAAGTCGTGGCCCGCGCCGTCGTCGTTCCCAACAAACCACTGATTACCGATCCGGAACTCTCCAAACGCAAGCGCCTCGGCACTCGCCGGGCCCGTGGGCACGCCATAGGGGTAGCGGAGTCCGATACCCGACCGGCCACGGGACTCTCTAAAGAGCGAAACGTAAAAGTCCGAAGCCTCGGCGGCCTTATCCTGAGCCTCGTGGGTAAAAAGGAGACTCGGAATAAGGAATGGGCGGGGCTCGCCCTCCGGGTCCGTCAGCATAAGCTGCCAATTCACGCCGAAACGGTCCTCTACCCAGCCGTACAGTTTGGCGAAGGGGTATTCACCCAGTTCCATACGGACTATCCCGCCTTCGGACAGGTTATTCCACGTATTCGTCAGGCTTTCGCGGGCGGCTCCCATCGCGACTTTGGGTAGATTGGACCCGTCCTCAAACAGGAGCGGATCGAAGTTGAGCATGAAGGAAATGGAAGGGTTCGGGCGGAACTCCGGACCCGCGTTGATCAGGGTGAGCCGGATGCGATGAAGTTTCAATGCGACAACCAACGGCGCTCCCGCAAGGTGTTCTTGGAACTCCGGAAGGCCGTCTAGCGGATACCGCGATTCTACTTCCGCGCTGGCGAATGGAATGGCCGTGGCATAAAACGCTGCAGCTGCCTCCGCGTTGCCGTTATACCAAATGTTCGGAATGATTCGCTGATCTACTGGCATAGTGCCCCCTCACACGTTAGTTCATTATGTACCTTGATGATGCTGCGGCGAAAGAGCCAATAAGCGTACGATCGGCGCATGGTTTTAGCACCGGAACACTCAGCGCATTACACCCACGGTCACGAACGCGCGGTGCTCGCCTCCCACGGGGAGCGAACGGCAGCGAACTCGGCTTGTTATCTCCTCCCACATGTAGACCCCGGTATGGATCTGCTTGATGTTGGCTGTGGCCCCGGAACCATCACTCTTGATTTCGCGGAACTGCTTGCTCCCGGCAATGTGATCGGCATCGAGAACACGAACGCTCCCTTAGAGACGGCTAGGCGGAACGCTGCCCATCGACGCGACGCTAGCACGCAGTTCATGCGCGGGGACGTGATGGCACTAGCTTTTCCGGACCATTCATTCGATATTGTGCACGCCCACCAGGTTCTGCAACACCTGTCTGATCCGATCGGAGCGCTTCGCGAAATGATCCGCGTGTGCAAGCCCGGCGGCATCGTTGCAGCTCGCGATGCTGATTACGCTGGCATGTTCTGGTACCCACAGCTTCCCGAACTCGAGCACTGGCGCGAGCTATACTCCCACATCGCGAGGGCGAACGGCGGCGAGCCTGATGCTGGGCGCCAAATGCGCCGATGGGCGCAAGAGGCCATTCGCTCTCGCGGTAGCCAAGCCGATCTTTCGGTGCCGCCCAAGATCACCGTGTCGGGATCAACGTGGGTGTATGCCGCGCCGGATACTGCCAAGGGATGGGGAGAGAGCCAAGCCGCGCGCGTGAGCGGGAATTCGTTCACATCGCAGGCCTTGGCGCTTGGTGCCAGTCACTCGGAAATTCAGGGCATTGCGGATGCATGGAGCGAATGGGGCTCCTCTCCCGACGCGACGTTCGTGATCCCTCATGTGGAGATCCTGATTCGGGTGTAGCTGTGAATCCATCCCAGAAGCAGGGTTCCAGCAGGCCCCACGCTTTCGGCATGTACTCAGACGTATATCGCGATTTTGGTGAGCGTTCTTTCAGTACTCATTGCAGAGCTGACCCTATATTGCTAGCATTACGGCATGGAATCCAAACCTAGCAAAGTTCAATTCAACGTGTATCTGCCACCCGATCTCGTTAAGCAGGTCAAACACGCCGCCATAGATGCCGATCAATCCCTGTCGGTTTTCGTTGAACACGTCCTGCGGGCGGCAGTGGCCCCTGCTGAATCGAAGGAGAACCAATCATGATTGTCAGGATCACGTGCTTCACAGCACATCGCGACGGATGGATACAGCTGGTTACGGCGCTCGGCGGCACTCTAGTTACAGAGACCGAGCTCTGGCACCTGTATGCGCTAGGCGCGGGACGCATCGGTATCCATGACGTTCCGGCGGAAAGCCCTGTAGCAGGCAAATGCGCGATCACGCTAGAAGTCCCTGACTTGGAATCCTACCTAGCCACGACCTCCACGGAAGCCGCGGATCTATCAATTGGCGATACGCGACACGGCCGTGCAATCACGGTCACTTCGCAGGCCATTCCCACCTTCTTTATTGACCAACAGGAAGGAGAGGTCGCTCATTCTGGTAAGACGATAGCAGCGCCACTCTTCCTCACTCGCCATGTCCCAGAAGGCGCCGAGCTGCTCGCAGATCTGGGTATGACGCCTCGGCTCAGTTCGCAGTCAGACTCGTGGGCGGATCTCACGGCTGACGGAGTGGCCGCAGTCCACGACGGCGATAGCGGCTTCATGATGGGATTGGAGCACCCTAACCTCGACCAACTCGAGACAGAACTCCGGGATGCAGGCATCCGCACTACACCGATTGACGAACGTTATGGACGCACTCTTCGGGTAGCACATCCAGATAATCCCACAACCGACGCGGAAATCTGGATCAGCGAAACGCAAACGGATCTCTATGGTTACCGCGAGGGTTTGCCGAACTAAATCACAACCAATCCCACGAGCGAAGGCTATTGTGATAACGAAAGTATTCGGCACACAGGAAGCGGATCAGAATGGCTGGGACCATCACAACTCTGGTGGCAACGTTTGCGATAGCGGTCATCGGGCAGAATCTCGCTAGGCGCCGCCCCAAGCAGAACCTCTCGAAGGACGGCGCGAGGCAGCGTCTTTCCAAATTCATGCTATTCGCCGGGATTCTGATTGCCTTGGGCGGACTGCTGCTACTAGGAACCGCGATGACGAGGCCCGAAGTGGACGATTTCGTCCCCATGCTCATTGCTTCGCTTGGACTCCTGATTGGCGGGGCGTTCTTTATTATCTTCTACGCCCTCTACTTCGTCGCGATCTCGTCAACCGGTATAGCCACTCGAGGTCTATTAGGTCAGAGCAAAGCCATACGTTACGACCAGCTCATCAGTTACAGGCTAGAACCCGGTGTGGACGAGAACCAGATCCTGAAATTGCAGGGTGCTGATGGCACCAAGATCAACATCAACGTCACCAAGTTCTACGCCGAACCGCTTCTCGAGTACTTGGCGAATAGAGAACAGCGTGAAACCGTGTGGGGTACGGCCACGGCCGTGTCGCCTACACGAAACACCCGTCCCGAAAACACGGTTCCGGACAGTAGCCGGCAGGATCAGCAGCCTCCGCGGTTACCTTCGGCCGAGAGTTCAGCGCCGTGGGGGTCCGGAACGTCCGCTTGGGGCGACGACGACGGATCCAACGCCCACAACGGGCCGTTTTACCAAGGACGATAGACGACAGTTTCCGACGGTAGGGGACGATCACAGCCCTAAGGAGGCAATTGCAACCACGTTGACACCATCACCGCGGCGATATGACGGCCCTGCTGACGTAATGACTGTCAAAGAACTTGGCTGCTGCTCTACCTGTTCTGCGAATGCAAGCAAGCCGGCAGCCGCGCCATCGATGATCCCCGCAGCCGTCCCAAGTTTCACTTCGAATCCTGACCATGTTCCGTCTGGAAGAGTCACAATCGCATCGATTTCCCGTCCCGCGGAGTCGCGGGCATGCGACACTGATGCCCGCAGTGGCGCACCGTAAGCGCGCAGCTCGTGAATTACGAGAGACTCGAACAGTTGTCCTGTGAACGCTGGGTCCTTTTGTAGAGCTTCCGGCATAGCTTGCAATGCGGCTGCTGCTAGAGAGGGATCTGCGAAATGGCGCTTCGGTTCTTTGCGGAGAGTAGCCGACGAACGCAGGTGAGCGGACCACGCCGGCTGGTTCTCTATAACAAATACCCGTTCAAGAGCGGCCACGTAATCCCGGACAGTATCCCGTGACAAGGTCATCTCGTCTTTAGCGAGAGTCGTCAGCGTGACCTCCGTGGCTACAGAACGTGCCAGCGATTTCAACAATCGAGAGACCCGAGCAGGGTCACGATCTATACCGTCAACAGTCCGAAGGTCTACCATCGCGATAGTTTCGAGATAGTCCGCGAGATTGAGGCTCACATCGCCAGTGGCCAGCTTCTGAAACGCCGGCCAGCCACCGATAACTAGGCGATCGGTCAGCCCTTTGAAGCTCATTCCCGGATCTGACGCACGTGGGGGTTCCCCGCCGAGAACCTCCCCCAAAGAGACATCCGAGGTGCTGGCGCCAGCTTCGGCGAGTGTCATCGTATGCATTCGAAGACGGGCAATCCGTCCAGCTCCCGTATGTCTGGACGCATCGGCTCCAGGAGCTGTGGACCCAGTAAGAATATACTGTCCAACGTCTTGGCGGTCATCAACAGATCGTCTCACCGCATTCCACAAAGAGGGCACCAATTGCCACTCATCGATGAGACGCGGTGTAGCTCCCTCAAGAATCAGCAATGGATCAATTGAAGCTAACCCGGCCACGCGATCATCTTGATCCACATGAACCTCACTGTGAGCTGCCTGTGAAGCCGTTTCCGTCTTCCCCACTGCTCGAGGTCCCTCGATCAGTACGGCACCTGACCTACGCAGCGCTCGATCCAACTCCGCGTCAGCAATTCGCGGAATATACGCCCTATTCTTAGGATCAGACATAGTGGTATTCTCGCAGCTCGAACGTCAACTCGTCAATTTAGAGCCATTCTAGTAGTCAATTTATAGACGTTTCACTCGTCAATTTAGAGATACTCTGATCGTCAATTTAGAAGGGTTCCATTCGGATACCTCTAGTGTGTAGTCAGTGATACCCTGACTCCCGGACAACTGGAGGATGCATGGCCCGCGAACATCAACGCTCACCGTTTGGCAATTGGCAGGCGAGCACTGACGGGCCCGCTGAACGCTCTTGGAGCAGTCCAACCGATACTGACGCAGGCGATACACCTATTGTTGTGCGCCAAATTGAGGACGGCGTCCCGCTCAACGAGGAAGAGAACGCCGCGTTCGACGATATTGGGCGGTATGTTCAAGAGGCGGACAACCGCATGGCACTTGCCATCATCCCCACTCCCGAGCACAGCGAGATAGAGGATGTTGCCACGGCCTGGAACCTGCATCCCCTTCTGGCTGAGGATCTCATGCACGCTGGCCAGCGCCCGAAGCTGGAACGCTACGGTGACGTGCTTTTCATGGTGGTCCGATCGGCCCGCTACATTGACGAAATTGAAGAGGTGGAGTTCAGCGAATTTCACCTCATCATGCAGCCGCGGGCATTGACGGTCATCTGTCAGGACGGACGACTTATTGATGGGACCCAGATTGGCACGCCAGAAGCCCAACGCCAAGGTGCCAGCGATGCACCGCTCGGGGCAGGTGCCCCGCTACTCGACAATGAAAAGCTGCTGAAGCTCGGGCCAGAGGCCATGGCCTACCGGTTGCTGGACGGCGTGGTTGACGGCTACTTCCCCGTCCTAGACGGTCTCCAGAATGATAAGGACGAAATCGAACGTCAGGTGTTCAGTGGGGACCCTACGGCAGCCGAACGCATCTACAACTTGAGCCAAGAAGTAGTTGA
>NZ_JBQCZW010000044.1:9494-11696 GCF_052089425.1 Ancrocorticia sp.
ATCATCTCAGCGATCTATGGGATGAACTTCGACAAAATGCCCGAACTCCACTGGGCATTCGGATACCCCATGGCCATCGGAGCCATGGTGGTATCCGCTGCCGCGCTCTACTACGTGTTCAAGCGCAAGGACTGGATGTAGAGCTTTTCGCTCAACCGCTGATTACTTACCGCTGAACACTGGGAAATCCGCGTGCTCACCGTAATCCTTGGCGTCAACTGCCTTCAGCGCGGCCATGTCCTCATCGCTGATCTCGAAATCAAGGTCCGCATTGGTGCGCATGTGATCGAGGTTGACCGTCTTGGGTAACGGTTGAGTGCCTAGCTGCAGCGTGTACCGAATGCACAGCTGTGCGACACTGACGCCGTACTTCTCGGCAAGCGCGCCCAGCTCCGAGTTGCCCAGAATGTCTCCATGACCAATCGGTGAATATGCTTGCACGAGGATGTCCTTGGACTGGCAGTATTCGATGAGATCGACCGGGGTATTGCCAACGTGCACCAACAGCTGGTTGACGTGTGGTGCCACCTCGCAGTTGTCCAGAATGTTGTCTACGTCCTTCTGCTGGAAGTTGGAGATTCCGATGGACCGAATCTTGCCCGCCTTGTAAGCTTCCTCAAGCGCACGCCATGCCTCACGGTTACCCTCGAAGTAATCGCCACCTCGGAAATCAGCCCACGGTTGGGGGCTGTGGATGAGCATCAGATCAACATATTCCAAGCCCATTTTCTCCAGCGATCCGTCGATCGCTGCCACGGCACCGTCATAGTCCTTGATCTCCGCCGCCAGCTTCGTGGAGACGAACAGGTTCTCCCGTGCCACACCGCTGGTGCGCACACCCTCACCCACGCCACGTTCATTACCGTAGGCCTGAGCTGTGTCAATATTGCGGTAACCGATGCTGATAGCCTCGCCCACGGCGCGGGAGGCATCGTCGTCGTCAATAAACCATGTCCCGAAACCAACTTTCGGTATCAAAACACCGTTGGACAACACGTACGTTTCATTCAAAATCATAACTTCGCTCCTACTTCAGGTGTGCGTACTCTTCATCGGTCACGGGCTCGAGCCACTCGTTGCTCGTGTTGTCACCGGGGACTTCAATGGCCAGATGCGCAAACCACGAATCCGCCTTAGCACCGTGCCAGTGCTTGACGTTCGCCGGGATGCTCGCCACCGAACCGGGCTCCAGGCTCACCGGATCCTCGCCTTCCGCCTGATACCAGCCGCTGCCAGCCGTGCACAGGAGGATCTGGCCGCCACCTGCCGTGGCATGATGGATATGCCAGTTGTTGCGACACCCGGGTTCGAAGGTCACGTTGCCAACGGGAACACCCTCGGTGGTCAACATGGTCAGATAGCTCTGGCCAATGAAATTCTGTCCGTATGGATTCTTCTCCCCACGCGGGAAGATACTGTCAAAATCTTGCGTGCTCATGCTTTCTCCCAGATTCTCAGCGGCAATGTGGTGCGGTTCTACTACTGGTTTTTGACCATATAGCGCAGCCAGACGGCGCCGCCTTCTTTAACTTCCACTGTCTCCAGCGTAAAACTTCTTGGATCGTCACTGGTCAGATTTCGCGCTTCGAATACCGACGGGCTGTCTGAGGCGCCATCCACTGCCGCCGCAATGACGATACTGAGTTCGTCGCACATGCCAGCCTGAATAAAGGACCAATTCAGCACTCCCCCGCCGCCTAGCATCAGAAGCTCGATGTGGAAGAGGTTCTTGAGCTTGCTCATGGCCAGCTGATAGTCCAGCTCCCGTTCTCCCGCGATGATGTAGGAGATGCCGAGGCCACGCAAGAACGCCTTGTAGGAGTTACTCGCTTTGTCCGTCAGTACCTCCAGCACATGTGCCTTCGTGCCCGCGTAGTTGAGATCAGGGCTGTCCCAACCCAACTTCCCCGCCGGATCCACCGACACGTAGGACATTCCGGCATCCGGGACGGCCACGAAATCGCCATCTGGAACCAGAGGGGCTTCCGGGTCCAGTGCCGGGTCATGATAGTGGGTGAAATTATCGTCAGTGGTGATCCGCCCCGACAGCCAGCCCTGGTGCTTGTAGTAGGGATCGGGGCCGAAGGCGATCTCCTGAAATGCTTCTCCCGCCGCGTTACTTTCGGGCGTGTCCATGTACTTGCCAACGATCTTGCCGTCGATGGAGGTCAACATGTGACAGAAAATGTAGGGTCTATCCAT
>NZ_JBQCZW010000044.1:11796-13075 GCF_052089425.1 Ancrocorticia sp.
TATTGTTTCGCCACGGCGTGGCCACCAAAAGCGGATGGAAGTATCCGGGGATAGAACTCTCCCCCTGTCTTTATCCCGGGATACTGGGAGACTATACGTATGGCTGGCGATACCAAGAAGAATGAACTCGGCGTGTTTCTGCGGAACAGGCGAAGTCAGCTTCGCCCCGAAGATGTCGGGCTTTCGGAGAGCAAGGGTGCCCGTCGCGTCACTGGGTTACGGCGCGAGGAAGTGGCAACGCTCGCGTCCATTTCCACCGATTATTACACCCGTATCGAACAGGGCAGGATCAGTGCGTCGGCTTCAGTTCTCGGCACTATCGCGGAAGTCTTACGGTTGGGCGAGGACCAGCGCCGCTACCTCTTCAGCCTTGCTGGCAAACCATCAGTTCGCACGCCGCGCCCTGCCAAGCAACGGGTCAGGCCCCAACTTCAACGCCTGCTCGATGATCTTTCAGCAACGCCCGCTGTGGTGATGGGGCGGCGTATGGATCTACTCGCATGGAATCGGCTCGCTACCAAGATGATGTTGGACTTCGGGCAGATCCCCGAGAAGCAACGCAACTATGTCCGTATCCTGTTCACGCATCCCATCATGCGATCCCTGTACGCGGACTGGGAGACGGTTGCCAAAACCGCCGTGGCGCAGCTACGCATGGAGGCCGCCAAATATCCCGATGATCCACGGCTCACGGGGTTAGTTGGCGAGCTTTCCGTTCAGGATCCGCAGTTTGCGGGTTGGTGGGCGGCCCAGAACGTTGCCAGCCTGAGTACGGGAACGAAAACGCTTGTCCACCCGCGCGTGGGCGAACTCGTTTTGGATTGGGATACGTTGGTTGAGGCCGACGACGCCGAACAACAGCTCGTCATCTGGACCGCGGAACCCGGCAGTGTTACCTATGACGCGCTGCGGCGGCTGGCCGAACAGCGGACTGACGCTTGACACTCCCGCGACATAGCTAAGCTCAAGGACGCCGCCGTTGCCTACTTGCGGCGATGATCCCTCAAGGTCTTGACCGTCTTGCCTCCGGCTAACGCTCCCGCAACGAGCAGCGGTTGGAAGAAGAGGCGCGCAAAGCGCTTCTGATCCGTATCCAGTCCGAATCCGTCCTTGGCTTCAACGAACTGGGCGATGTTCCCGGGAAATATGATGATGAAGAATGCGGCGGTGGTCCCACCGATCCACGCACGCGCCGGTTGCTTCCACACCGCGAGATTCGCCGCACCAAGAGCGATTTCGGCGGCGCCTGACACGAGCACAACAGTGTCAACATCCACGG
>NZ_JBQCZW010000044.1:13175-14442 GCF_052089425.1 Ancrocorticia sp.
AATGATGCCCTTTCAGAAGTTGTTACGCATTGTCCGGTAGGGCAGCCTCGATGGCGGCGATAACCTCCGGGGCGTCCGGCTTGGTGCGTGGGCCGAAGCGCGCCACGTGACCATCAGGGCTCACCACGAACTTCTCGAAGTTCCACGTAATCCTGCCAGCCTTGCCGCCTCCGGACACTGGGAATTGGGTGAGCTGCTGGTAGATCGGATCGGCGTTCTTTCCGTTCACTTTGATCCGCGAGGACATCGGAAATGTGACTCCCCACGTTGCCGAGCAGTATTCGGCGATCTTGTCCTCAGAGCCTAGCTCCTGCATGAACTGGTTGCTGGGGAATCCGATCACTGTGAAGCCACGGTCCGCGTAGCGCTTCTGCAGCTCTTCTAGCTGCTCGTATTGGGGCGAGAGCCCGCAGCGCGAAGCCACATTGACCACGAGAGTGGCTTTGCCATCGGCGAGAGCACCGAATGTCGTCTGCTCATCGTGGAGCGTGGTGACGGGATAGTCGGATAGGTTGACGGTCTCTGGTGCTGTAGTCATGATGCATTCCTTTCCGTTATGCCGATACTGCCGCATCGGCGCGTTCATTACTTTGAGAGGATGGCCGAGGAGCACTTTCCACTGCATCACGCAGTGAGTGCAGCTCGGTCAGAAGGCCAGCCGCAGATTCCGGCGTCAATTCCATTGCTTGGGCGAGGCATTGCGGCAGGAAGCCGAGCTGATCAAGGACTCCACGCGCTCGAGCAGTTGCGGCCACGTGTACCACCCTGCGATCCGAGCTAACGCGAGAGCGGACGATCAGTCCCTCCTTCTCCATCCTGTTAAGAAGCCCCGTCACCGCATTGGATCCCATATGGAGCTTGTCCCCCAGTTCGCGCGGAGAAGCGGACTTTTCCTCAGTGAGCTGACTAAGAACGAGTAGCTGCTGGTACGTCACGCCGAATGGCGACAGAACATCCCGGTAGTAGCCCACCACGGCTTGGGTTGCCGAATACAGTGCAAAGCACACCGCATGCTCTAGCCCTATGCCGTGTTCCGCGATCAACTCATCAATCTTGCTCATACATGAAATACTCGTACGTGAGTTATCTGACTGCACTTCTTTTCGCTGTGGGCAATATTTGGGTATCCTCATGGGTACGCAACGATGGGAGTCAAGCAGTGGCAAAGCAGCCGATCTCTTTGGTCGCAGTTGATATGGACGGCACTTTCCTCAGGCCGGACAAGACATACGATCGGGACCGATTCCTTGTTCTGCGCCAACGGATG
>NZ_JBQCZW010000045.1:0-14368 GCF_052089425.1 Ancrocorticia sp.
CTGAGTTTCGCGGGCGACCCTATGATTCCGAGATCGACAAACGACTGTTCGAGGTCACAAAATCCATGTTGGCCTCCGATGGTTTTGAGAACCTTTCAGTCTCACAAATCGTGATCGAATCCGGTACAACACGCTCTGCCTTCTATCGCCGGTATAAGGACCTTTCAGCGCTGGTACTGGCCGTTCTACTTCACGAGTTCCCTACCGACTTAACTAAAGAATTCGATACGGGATCGCTCCCAGACGATCTACGAGCCATCCAAGAAGACCAGCTGGACTTTTTTACCACACCTCTCGTTTACCGAGGACTCAGCGGCTTCCTTGCCCAACTTCGCTCTGAGGATTCGCAACGCCAACAATTTGCCGAATACTTCTTGCACCTCCGGAGAGAAGCAACCAGACTCATCATTGATCGCGCCGTTGAACGCGGGGAAATCAAAAACGGTTACGATCCGGACCTGATCTGCGACATCATCACGGGTCCATTCATATTCCGGACCATCCTCCCCGAAACCGGACCACTCGACACAACACTGGTTAATGGCACTGTCAAGGCAGCCCTCGGAGTACTCGGATATCAGCGAGACGCCTAGCCGTTCGGGTGGATCGCCTCATCCACCCGCTCACGCTGAGCATCTGGCAGAACCCGGCGCTGATTCGCCCGATCTGCGGTGGCCGTAGCGAGCGCACGATGAACTTGAGAACCCATCACGGCGCCTCAAACAATTCAGGATGCGCGGCGATGTACTCCTCGGCCTCTGCCACCGTATCATCCCACTTCTCCCGAGCCGCAAACAGCTCTTCGGCGTGCTCCTCGATTATCGGAACCTGACGCTCAGCAATAATATCCGCTGCACGCTGAGTAAAATCGATCTGATCCTTACACTCAACAGTTTTCAGCGCCAGCTCAACCTGCTCCTCATTGATGTTCTCAAAATCAGCGGCCGTCACTAAACCGGGCACATTCTCATCGAACTCCATGCCACTATTCTGGTAGCAAGCCGTGAGTTCTCCGAACAACTCCTCCATCCGAGGGTCCCGATTAACTGCAATCTCCTCATCGTTCAGAGCTTCTTGCCCAGGTCCGATTGTCCACAACCGATTCTCGTCAAACTGCTCAACCTGATGCGTGGAATTGCAGGTCTCAAACACCTTATCCCGTTCCGACTCTGGGATAGTCTCATTGGGCCACGGGATCGGTTCGTAATCGGGAGGTGGATCCACAATTCCATTAACTATAAGACCACCATCACCCATCGGTTCAACGAATCCAAATTTCTCTGCCACAGGTTTTGTCCAAGGACCGTATCTATCCCACATATGACGCGTTGGCATGTACCCGTCTGGCTCCTCAGCAACCCACGGAATACCCAGTTCATCACGGGCACATTGAGCGAGAGCAGCGTCTCGCGCCGCATACATCACCGAACTATCTTCCTGTTCACCGAGCGCAACGTTGTCCACAGGAAGTGTCACGACCGCCGTTTCTGGATCTACCTCCGCCTTACGATTTAGACCACTAAGGTCAGACTCCACGTCTCTCGACTCACTAGTTGGATCGCTACTTGTATCACTTCCACACGATGCGGTGGCAAGAGCAACGAGAAGTAGTAATATACGCGCGGCACTGCGCTGACCCCGAATTCTCATTTCATCCCCGTTCGTGGCAGTTCCGGTGGGGCCAAGTCAATGCACTCGGCCCCACCGGTTTACCTACTTGTCTCTACTTACGCGCAGTTCGTCCCATCATAGAAACGGATGTACCTTACGCGGTCCTTCCAGTTCTCACCACTGTATTGTCCACGACCAGCACCGTTGGAAAGGTTCGGGTCGCGGTAATTCGATCCAATCCTCGTCTGACTGTCGAGAATAAAGAAGTGATTTGTCGAACCGCTCCCGGTACGGAAGCTTGTCCTATGGCACGAGTTACCGTTCGCCCATGCAGAGTTGGACACAGTGGTATTCACGAATCCATCGTATTGATTTGCAGCCCATTTGCCCGAGTAATTACTCCCCTGCCAGAGACAACCCCATCCCAATGCGCAGCTTGCCGCCATCGGCGAAATCTCGCTATCGTGCTCTAAAAGAATACTGTTCACAGTCTGATCAACTGTCGGAATCTCGTCAGAATCGTCCGCTTGCGCGGAGGTTGCGAACAAACCACTAGTTGCTAGTATCAGTGCTGCCATTGCTCCGCAGCCTAACTTATTATTCCTATTCATTTGAATCCCTCCACCACCACTAATAGCACCTCGGCAATGAGGCGCGTACCTTAAGCCTACGGCCGAATAGTTATTTATGCAACACACTGTTCTACAAATATGATGTCCACTACCATCGCTCTAAGAGCAAAATCAATAGCATCGAAATTATAAACGAAACAGGTTGAGCTCTATGTGTAATTCTTCAAGGAATACTTCATTGAGCAAACTTCCCAAACAGATAGTTCATCGATGTCATAGGCTAGAGCTATTCCTTCGTTGCCCCGCGGTTCGCATGGATTACCTGTCGTACAGGTTTGCTATTCTAGGAGGCATCACATAATTAGCAGGGTCAGCGAGCCGCCACCCCTAGTAGTGATGCTCGAACTCGTACGCCAGCTAAGTATCGCAACATCACACATCTCCGGCCGTGTACCACTGTCAGTTCACGTCATCGCCAACAGCCTTACGTTCAAATGGGACTCGCGGCCCCTCTCGGTCGCGGCGCTCAACTCTGACTACACATCAGCTGTCGTGAAGTCAAAAATCCTAGTGTCCCGCGGGTCTGTAAAGCTATCGGTGTGACTTGTGTTGGGTGATTGTCAGGCGGCTTTGGCGGATAGGCGTCCGTCGAAGGTGATATCGAAGGCGTTCAGTGCTTGTTTCCAGCACCCAGTCCAGCGGGCTCGGCCCTTGCCTGTGGGGTCGAGTGCCATGACGGCCACGTAGATGCATTTGAGCGCGGCTTGTTCGTTGGGGAAGTGCCCGCGGGCCTTGACAGCTTTCCGTATTCTTGCGTTGACGGACTCGATGGCGTTGGTGGTGCACACGATCCGGCGGATCTCCCGGTTAAAGCGCAGGAACGGCGTGAACTCCGCCCACGCGTTCTCCCACAGCCTGACGATTGCCGGATACGTGGCACCCCAGGTCTGCTGAAAGTCGCTGAACCGGTCTTCGGTCTCCTTGACGGTCGCTGCCTGATAAACCGGCTTCAAGGCCCGGGAGATCGCGTCCCAGTCCTTCCGTGAGGCATACGTGAATGAATTCCTCATGAGATGCACAACGCAGACTCCCGCTGTCAACCTCAGGTTTTGGTGTCCCCTTTTTTGGGCGCAGTGAGTATTGGTATGAGTGTTCGTTCTTCCTTGTGTTGCGTTGGTGGGGCTAGTTAGCTCGCGGCTTTGATTTCTTGGTTCGTGTCCGTTAGCAGGGCTATTGTGTTTTCGTGGTTGTGGATGGCTTCGTAGCGTCTGGCATGTTGAGTGAGGTCATACTGGGTGTGGGTGTGCCAGCATTTCCAGAGGATTCGCACCCATCTGGTGCCGATACCTCGTAGGGCTCGGTGGTGGCCTTGTCCGTTGTCGCGTGCTTGCTCGTACAGGACGCCACTCCAGTGGGGGTCCTCTCGCACAGCAACAAACATCCACCAGTCGATAGCATGGCGCATTCGTTTGTTCGCGGCATAGCGAAACCTGACTTGTCTGGTGCGTCCAGAAGCTCTGGTGACGGGTGCCAGCCCGGTCTCAGCCAACAGTGCCGCGGCTGTGGGGTATCTGGCACGGTCTTCTCCCATGCCAGCCAGTAGCGTTGCCGCTGTAACTGGGCCTAAGCCTGGAAACCCTGTGAAGATTGGCGTGTCGGGATGGGCATTGAGAAGGACCCGTATTTCTTTGTCAAAGTCCCGTACGTGCTGGTTCAAGAGTTGGAGTTCCTCAGCGAAACGCACGGCAGCGAACGCCTTCCCGCGCGTTGTTCCCGGACTTGCTGATAAAGAATGTTCTCGGAGTCGCTGTAGGAGTACTTCTGGGGCGACTCGACCGGTGTATGAGTGGCGCCGCGTGAACGCTTCCATGCGCGCGGGCCCGATATGGCGGGCCCGTTCAGGTGTGGGATAACGTTTGATGAACTCCAAGGTAATGTCCCGATCCAGTGATGAAAACAAGTGCAATGGGCCAGGATGATACGTCTGCAAAATCGCCCGCAACTGATTCTCCACATCACGTTGATTCCAGACGATGCGCTCACGGTCCCGAATCGCTGCACGCAATTGCATCAGCGCGTCAGATTGAATATGTAAAGGCCTCCAGTACCCGTGCTCGTGACGCAGCGTATCCGCAAGAACGAACGCGTCGAACGCGTCCGACTTCTTGGCCTGGATCCGGTACCTCTCCCGCGCTCTCGCCGAAATTTTCGGGGAAACACAATACAAAGGAAACCCTAAAGTCAGAAGAAACTCCACCAGAAGTCCCTCACTACGCTCAATCGCCATCAACACTGTCCCAGAAAAGCCTTTCAGCGTCTTTTCCAAGGCCGCCAAACCCTCAGCCGTGTGATAGTAGCGCTTCTGGATCAGGCTTTTTCCTGCGCTATCGATCACGCAGAGTTGGTGGAAGCTACCTCCCCAGTCAATCCCCGCAAAGTATTGTTCACGATCACCGTTACTTCCTCTAATTATTGCCACGATCCTATGTCCTTTCGGTAGTCAATAACGTCGTTGTTTTCAACCACCCGTATCGGCATCATGGCAGCCCTTGAGTCGAGAACCTTATCTAGGCAATCACCCCAAAAGTGTTGCGTCTCCCGCTGGCTGATTCACAAGCACTGCCCCGCGATGAACGGACGGGTCTGCATGCGGACCTCACGAGTAACACGTTTGCATAGGTCCTGTTCATCACGACACAGATGGCTAACCAGAAACTCTGGTCACCCCCATTGTGCACAGATAACGTCTGCACGATCGTCTCCGGCCACACCGCGGCCACCGAATCTGGCAGTCCTTTCAACCCGTCACACACCAACATGAGAACGTCCTCGACACCGCGATTCTTGATCTCCGTGAGTACCTGGAGCCAGTATTTCGCGCCCCCACCCCATCCCCGCACCACAGGCCCAGAATGTCGCGGTTACCTTCGGCTGTGACGGCCAGGGCTAGATAGATCGGCCGGTTCGCCACCTGCCCATCGCGTACTTTCACGTGGATAGCATCAATGAACACGACAGGGTAAATCGGCCGGTTCCGCCATTCGTTCATGCCCTCAAGGACCTTATCCGTAATCGTGGAGATCGTCATCTTGGACACCTCGGTGCCGTACGCGTCAACCAGATGCGCCGCGATGTCACCGTGTGTCATGCCCCGAGCCGACAGGGACAACACGACGTACTCAATGGACCCGAGGCGGCGCTGGCGTTTCTTCACGATCACGGGTTCGAACGTGCCAGCACGATCCCGAGGTCCGGCGATCTCGACGGGCCCGCCCTTCGTTGTAACCGTCTTGGCCCGGCTCCCGTTGCGGGCGTTGCCGCAGGCCGATCCTGCGCGCTCGTGCTTACCGTAGCCAAGGTGATCAGTCATCTCACCCTCAAGTGCGGACTCAACAACGAGCTTCGTCAACTCCGCCAACAGCCCATTCTCACCGTCAATGCCAATACCGTTCTCGCGGGCCTGCCCGACAAGCTCGGCAACGAGTTTCTTATCCACTCCCCGGCGTCACCGACGAGGTAGAGGTGGTGGGGGAAGTAGTGGTCACGGGTACCTCGGACACTTCACTCGGGGCCTTCACGGGCAAATCCTGTTGCGTTGTCATCATGGATTCTCCTTGATCGGAGTTCCACCGTTAAACTTACAGTCCCTGTCCCGCGTAGTTAGTACGTTCTAATAGTCGTCCGAGGGACTCGATATCTGGCCGGCAGTCTTGGTCCAGATGAACGACTTCGGATTCTTGTTCCACGCGGCGATCCAGTTACGGAGGTCTTTCTCCAGCGCCTCCACGCTGCGGGAGTCGGAACGCTGGAGGAGATCGCGGGTAACTTCGGCGAAGAGCCTCTCGAACTGATTGATCCACGACGAGTAGGTGGGCGTAAAGTGCATGTGGAACCTCGTAGGCTTTCCAAATCAGGTCTTCACCGTGGGATGCTTGTGGGTGCCGTAGTTATCGCAGACCACGTGGATACCCAGATGCTTTGGCACGTTCTGATCGATCTTGGTCAGGAACTTCTTAAACTGCACCGCCCGGTGCCGGCGATACGTGGACGCAATCACGGTGCCATCCGTGACGTTCATCGCCGGTCCCTTCGTCTTCCGGACCATCCTCCCCGAAACCGGACCACTCGACACAGCACTGGTTGACGGCACCGCTAATGCAGCGCTGGGCGTACTCGGATATCAGCGAAACGCCTAGCCGTTTGGCTGGACTACCTCATCCACCCGCTCACGCTGAGCATCTGACAGAACCCGGCGCTGGTTCGTCCGATCCGCGGCGGCACTAGCAAGCGCATGATGAACTCGGGAACCCATCAAGGCGCCTCGAAGAGTTCAGGATGGGCGGCGATGTACTCCTCAGCCTTTGTCAGCGCCTCGTCCTGCTGATTCTGGATCTCGACGAATTCACTTGCATACTCTTCGATGATCGGTGCCTGATATCCTGCCATAATGTCCGCTAATCGTTGGGTGGAATCCGTCGATTGTTGACATTTCGCCACTTTAAGAGCCAGCCCAACTTGTTCTTCGTCAATGCGGCTTTCATCCGCAGCCGTCACCAAGCCGGGAATATCCTCATCAAACGTCATACCCTCTGAGTCATAACACTCACGCAAGTCAGTGAAAACTTCCTTAGCACGCGGATCCTCAACCGTCTTGGTGTACACCTGATTCAAATCATCCTGCCACGGCCCACTAAAACCATCATCAACACTGTTAAAGTAAGCCGCATCTGCATCATCAGCACATTTTTCTATGGCCTCGTCCAACTGATCATCGGGAAGCGGCACAAAGCCGTCGTTTTCCGATTGTGGTGCGCTTGGCGCGCCCTCGATCCCATTTGCCACCATATCCGCATCAGTCATCGGTGGAACAAACGCAAACCTTTCGGCCATATCCTGCGTCCACGGACCGAACCGGTCCCACATGTCATAGACGGAATCATCTACGGGAGGAAGAGACATCATCGGTATCCCCATTTGCCTCGCACATTTCGTGGTTGCAGCGCTACCAGCTGTCGCCAGAATGTCTAGATCATTCTGGGACAACTGGAAGTGATCAGCAGGCATCACAACCGTTGCAGAATTCGGGTCAACCTCAGCAGTCAATTCAAGTCCACTCAGATCGGATTCCTTTGTCTCTGATTCATTGCCACTATCTCCACTGACGGTTTCGTTTACACATGATGCCGTCAAGAGAGCAACGATGAGAAATGACGCTCCCACACGAAGGTGGCTCTGGAATCTCAGAATTCCTCCATTAGATATTAGAATCACAGCTGCCAATCACGGCTCCTCAAACAATTCAGGATGCGCGGCGATGTACTCTTTTGCTTCTGTCACGCGTTCATCGATGGTATTCCTTTGATCGCTCAACTCATCTGCATACTCTTGAATAATTGGGGCCTAAAGATCTGCCATGATGTCCGTGAGCCTTTCTGTCGCATTCACGGATGTCTGACAATCAACTACCTTCAATGCGAGCTGGATTTGTTCCTCGTCGATCACCTCGACAGTTGCGGCTGTTGGAAAACCTGGCGAGTCTTCTTTCATCGTCATTCCCTGCTGTTCAAAGCACACAGCCAGCTCATCAAACACTTCGTTGGCGCTGTCATTCCCTTCCAGAAGGTCGGCCGAACCTCCAAGATCCTCTGCCCACGGACCATAATCCACCACGTTGGTTTCCATAAAGGACATAACAACCGGATCGTCGTTGCATGTCTCCGTGACTTGCCCAATTTCGGATTCACTCAGCTCAGTATTGGGAACTGTTGGTTCCTCATAATCCTCCGACTTGGGCTTTAATCCTGTGGTCATAAGTCCAAGATCAGATCGTGGTTGAGCAAATCCGAAGTTACTTGCCATGAATTCCGTCCAAGGTCCAAACTCACGCCACATGTTCACATAGGAATAGTCACCATCGGAAATGTTCCACCCAGTCCATGAGAGTCCATTTTTCCTCGCGCATGCTGCCATCGCACCGCTCTGAGCACTCAGAAGAGTATCCGACTCTTCTGCCGAAAGCATGAACCGGTCCCCAGGAAGTGTTACGGTCCCAGCTTCGTAGTTGACTTCCGCTTGGAGACTTATATTCGGCACAGCGGGCACACTCTCGGACGCATGAGGTTCAGCTCCCGAACCACAAGCTGATAGGACAAGCAATGAAACTGCTAAGGTAACGGCCTGACTGCTACGTGGCCGTGTGATAGTCATGGCATCCTCCTTCCGTCAAGAGGCCCCCGCTCCCGTGCGGAATGTTTCCTCGTCCGTGAGGCCCCTCATCAGTGACGAGCTCGAACCAAGCATAATCACACTGCCTCACTTTACACAACAAGATGTATTGTTTTAAGTATAGAAACACCGGAATATCACGAGAATGTCTTAGATGCCCCTATAATAAGGAGCATTATGATTCATTCGCGCGGGCGACCCTATGATTCCGAGATCGACAAACGACTGTTCGAGGTCACAAAATCCATGTTGGCCTCCGATGGTTTTGAGAACCTTTCAGTCTCACAAATCGTGATCGAATCCGGTACAACACGCTCTGCCTTCTATCGCCGGTATAAGGACCTTTCAGCGCTGGTACTGGCCGTTCTACTTCACGAGTTCCCTACCGACTTAACTAAAGAATTCGATACGGGATCGCTCCCAGACGATCTACGAGCCATCCAAGAAGACCAGCTGGACTTTTTTACCACACCTCTCGTTTACCGAGGACTCAGCGGCTTCCTTGCCCAACTTCGCTCTGAGGATTCGCAACGCCAACAATTTGCCGAATACTTCTTGCACCTCCGGAGAGAAGCAACCAGACTCATCATTGATCGCGCCGTTGAACGCGGGGAAATCAAAAACGGTTACGATCCGGACCTGATCTGCGACATCATCACGGGTCCATTCATATTCCGGACCATCCTCCCCGAAACCGGACCACTCGACACAACACTGGTTAATGGCACTGTCAAGGCAGCCCTCGGAGTACTCGGATATCAGCGAGACGCCTAGCCGTTCGGGTGGATCGCCTCATCCACCCGCTCACGCTGAGCATCTGGCAGAACCCGGCGCTGATTCGCCCGATCTGCGGTGGCCGTAGCGAGCGCACGATAGACCGGAGGAATGTCGGTTGCGCCATCCGTGGCAGCGAGCGCATCGATTGCCTGCAGATGTTCGGCTACTGTTCCGGCATCGCCCCGAACAACGGGGCCTGTCAGAAGCTTCTCGCCCGAGCGTAGCGCTCCGTCAATCGAGGCGTGGATTAGTGGCGTGAGATATGCACCAGGATCCTCGATGCCAATGCTTTCAAGCATTCGCATGGCTTGATTAACCAAGGTGACAGCGTGATTGGCACCGTGGCAGATAGCCGCGTGGTAGAGCCCGCGATCCTCCTCTTCAATAATGACCGCATGGCCGCCGGTCTCCTCCACAAGCGCCTGCCCGATCGGGAGAAACATGCCAGAGCCCGTGATTCCAAAGGGACAATCGATCAGCCGCTTGAGGTCCAGCGAGGTACCGGTGAAGGTCATGGCTGGATGGATCGCTAGCGGAATCGCACCGGCCTGAGCCGCCGGATCAAGGATTCCTGTGCCATACCTGCCAGCCACGTGCACGGCCAGATGCCCGCGCTTCCAGAGTCCGAGCTTGGCCATGCCCTCAACAAGTGGACCGAGCTCATCATCAGGGACGGCCAACAGGATCATCTCGCTCGACGCCGCAATTTCCTCGACCTCCATCGCGGGAACGTTAGGCAGCATTGTTTCAAGGCGATCAGTGCTGGCTTCGGAATGCGCGTAGGCGCCGGTGATCGTGTGGCCGGAAGCTCGCAACGCGGCAGCAAGAGTGGCGCCCACCTTCCCGGCAGAAATGACACCGATCTTCAAGCGGCCCGGACGTGTAGCTGATTGCGACATGGGTTTAGCCTACGCGCCCACACGGGCCCGCCACGCCTCGATGCTTTCCTTCTCCGCGACTTGGCGGCGCTGGGCACCCACGCGGGATTCCTCCCACAGCAAGGCCTGCGCATCCTCAAGGCGAAGGTGGGTTTGTTCGGTGCCCACCGTGGTGGCCACCATCCGCATCTTGACATTTGCTAGGCCGAGGCGCTTTTCCCACGGGCCGGCCGAGAGCCCGAGCGACTGGTAGTGATCGTGCAGCACCATCTTCATGGAACGCCTCCACAGGCCACCCCAGCGCATGACGGCAGCCGTGCGCGTAATGGTCATGGCGTTGCGCTTCCACCCAAAGGGATCGAGGAAACGGGATTGGCGCGGAGCGGCCACGAATAGTTGCGAGGGGCCGGCTCCATCGAGTGTTTCCCTGAGGAAGGCATCGGGTTCATCCACGCCCAGATCCGGGGCCAGCACCCACAGCATCCGCAGTGCCTCTTCGCGGGTGGCCACGGGAAGGATCACGGCACTTTCATCGTCCTCAGTTTCAAGCACCGAGCTTGCCACGGTGACCTGTAGTATCCACCAATCGAACCGCCGCCACCACATGGGCTGATAGATCTCCACCGCATGCACACGCCCCGGAGGCGTAGTGGTAGCCGTTGTAGAAAAGAGCCCGGCGCGCGCCCGAACCCCGTTGGCCGCCAGAAATACGCTGGTGTCCCACTTCTTCGAGAAGGCCTTGACGATGTTCCACAGTGCGCCTGCCATGACGAGGATGAGAGGGAGGGCGGCCGTGCCGCTTTCCAGCACCACGAGCGCTATCGTCCCGGCCAACGAGAGGATACCGATTAGAAGGGATGGGGAGACAACCATCGACAGCAGCAACCGCTTGGGAGACAGGTGATAGACCGAATCCTCGCGGGCCGCGGCGCTCAGACCCCCACCGCTCCAATCGCCGATTCGCACTGTTTCGCCCAAACGGGCCTGATTCTCCGCCACAAGAATCGCTTGACGGAGCCCCTCGCACTGATCGCGAGAAAGCAGGCCGAGTTCCAGGCCGTCGCCCCCGCCGGCACTTTCCACTTTGACAGTCCCCATCTTCAGCAGGCGCGCCAAGAACTGCTGGGTCACGTCAACGCTCTGAATCCTGTCCCACCGCAGGTGGAGGTGCTTCTTGATGAACACGCCAGACTTAAATTGGATACCCTCCTGCGTGATCGCGAAGCGCTTGAAGTGCCACGAGATTGCCGCGCCGATGGTGGCCAGAATGCCGAGGCCCGCCAAGATACCCAGCACGCGCCAGAGCCAGATGATGCCTAAGTTCGCAAGAAAATCCCACACATCATCCGCATCGCGATCGGTCAAGCTTTGCTGTCCGAAGGCGAACACTATCACCGCAACAAATGCCCACAAGCGCAGTGCAGCTCCAAGCATCGTGGCCTTGGCGAAGCGGTGCCATTGAAGGGATTCATCCTCGATTTGCGGAGCTGGAGTGAGTGGGGGTGTGGGGGAGGATTCGTCGTCGTCGTTAATAAAACTACTCACAAACCCTCCATGTTGGCCTGCCCCAACGCGGTGAGCTTCACGCGAAGGCGCTCGGCTTCCTCTTTAGACACGGCCGGAATCTGGCCATCGGTACCGGATGAGGCGGTGACCAGATCAACCGAGGCCAAACCGTACCGGCTCATCAACGGACCCGAACTGACGGTAACCTGCTGCATGCGTCCGTACGGGACCACTTCGAGCTTGCTGAACATGATCCCGCGCTTGATAACCAATTCGCCCTCAAGTTCCGCGTAACCCATCGCGCGCACGCGGCGCGGCCAGAGAACCAGAGTCCACACGCATGCCACGAGGATCGCGGCGGCGAAAACCCACGTCCACGGGGAATCCCGCCACACCGTCTCGCTCAGGGTGGCCGCCGCAATGAGCAACGGTACAGTGATCGCAAGTTCGGTGATGATCTTAACCCTGACCAATCGCGCATCGACCGGAGTGAACCAGATCTGGGGAGCAAGCGCTACTTTCATGCAGCCCAGCCTATCCGATGGTGCCGGACGCGGGCAGCGCGCTGGCCGGGCAGGTGGGGTTGCTCTCGTTTGCCCTCGCATTGATAGTGCAACTTTAAATGAACGGGTACGGTTACACACCGAAGCTTATAGTGGAAGCCACTTACTAAGGAGACTCATGAAAATCGGAATCGTTATTGGATCAATCCGCGAGGGACGCAGCGGCGAAAAAGTAGCCCAGTGGCTGTACAACATCGCCAAGGAGCGCACGGACGTTGAGTTCAGCCTGATCGATCTCAAGGAATTCAACGTTCCCCTTCTGACCTCCCCCGTAGTTCCCGGAGCTGCGCAGCGCCAGTATGACGATCCCAACGTGACCGCCTGGGGCAAGGAAATCGATTCCTACGACGGCTTCATCTTCGTCACTCCCGAATACAACCACTCGATTCCCGGCGGCATGAAGAACGCCGTGGACTCCATCGGACCCGAGTGGAATGGCAAGACCGTGGCGTTTGTTTCCTATGGTGCGGATGGCGGAGTGCGCGCCACCGAACACTGGCGCCAGATCGTTGCCAATTTCCAGATGTTCGCCGTGCGGGCGTCCGTGGCGATCTACCTGTTCAACGAATTCGACGGCGGCGAGTTCAAGCCACTTTCCCGCCGCGAAGGCGAAGCCAATGGGATGATCGATCAGCTCATCGAGGCTACGGGGCGCACGCTTTCGTAAGGCGTCAAGCGTTTGCGGGGCTGGGTGGCCTCGCAGGAAAGGGCCGGCAGCGGATTGGATTTCGTTGGCGGCCCTTTCTCATGACGTGTACACGCCGTGAACATATCGAGCGAACGTGTTCAAATTTGCGCGCAATTTGTACATGTCCTCGTCTTATGTCTACGCTTTGAACATGTCGTTTAATCCAGAGCAGCCGTATCAGGACTTACCACCCCTACCCCCGCGTACAGAGGTGGAAACACCCCGAGTTCTGAAAGCGGTTGTGGATGCGAGCCGCCACTTAGCTTCATTGAATATGGCGTGTATGCGACTTCCTGACCCCAGCCTTCTCATTAACATTGCGCCGCTTCTTGAAGCACAAGCATCAAGTGAGATCGAAAACATCGTGACCACCAACGATGAGCTATTCCGAGCTGCTCACGATGCGCTCGACGAATCTGGATCACCCGCTGTCAAAGAGGCTCTGCGATACCGCGCCGCGCTGAAGACTGGATTCGAACACATCCAGAGACGGCCGCTCAGCTTTCAGACAGCCCGTGCCGTAGCCTCTGAGCTCTCGGGTACAGACATTCAAGTACGTAGCTTGCCGGGTACTTTCATCGGCAACCCCAGAAGCAAGAGGCGAGTCTATACGCCTCCTGACGGGAAAGCAGTGCTTCTCGACAAGCTCAGCGAATGGGAGCGTTTCATACACAACCACGAGCCTTTGGACCCCATCGTCGCGATGGCGCTGCAGCACTATCAGTTCGAAGCCATTCACCCGTTCCATGACGGTAATGGCCGAACCGGGCGTATTTTGAACCTCCTCTGCCTGAACCAATTTGGGCTTCTCAATCTGCCAGTGCTATATCTTTCCGGGTATTTCGTGCGCCACAAGGATCAGTATTATCAATTGCTGCGGGCAGTAACTGAAGAGTCCGCGTGGGAGGACTGGGTCATTTACGTGGCCAACGGCGTGAGTGAGTCTGCGCAATCCGCATTGAATCTGGCAGAGCAAGTAGTGGAATCGCGCACCCTACTTGAAGCAGCCATCCGTGCAGATCATCCGAGAATGCCCGCCGCTGACATTGCAGCGTTGCTCCATCGCCAGCCATACGTGCGAATAGATGACGTCGTTCGGCTTGACTTGGCAAAGAGAGCCACCGCCTCAAGCTGGCTCAACGAGCTCGCGGATGCTGGGCTTGTTCTCCAGCAAAAGATCGGGCGCGGACGCGTCTTTATCAATACGGGATTACTCAGCCGGATCTTCTCCATCTCCGATTCAGACACGGCGCCTGCGTAGCGCTCCTCTGAAGGTGGGCGGCGGGCCCAACGCCTTGGTCCCGCTACTGACATGTACACGCCGTGAACATATCGAGCTAACGTGTTCAAATTTGCGCGCAATTTGTACATATCCTCGCCTTATATGGCTCTTCACAGTTGGGGTGTAGGTGTTGGTTTCTGAATCCGGCGGTTTCACTTCCGCATGCTGTAGGAGCCGTGCGTATAGGGGTGGCTTACACCAGATACGGAGCTGTGGCAGGGGTGAGGCTTCGGCGGCAGCAGCCGATGTGGTGTTCACTTCCGCAT
>NZ_JBQCZW010000046.1:0-14323 GCF_052089425.1 Ancrocorticia sp.
CGAATGCGGGGCTGACTTCATTTCCCTCATGGTGTCCAACGCTGCCGGCGCGGTGAACGCTGGACGTGGGCGTAGCGGAGGCATCGGCTCCATGGAGCGGGGAGGAAATCTTGGGCTGTCCTATGACGTTCCCGTGATGGCGCGACTGAATGGGCAGATTGGCGGAATAGAACATGCCAATGGCAGAGCCGGAAATTGATCAAGATTGGGTCTCGTACCGTTACCTCTTTTCTGCTTATACTAGGGCAACGCTCGGGCCTCTAGCCCGCAAAGAGCTTTTCGCGCACAGTCAAGGGGCCTTTTCGGACCACTGGCTACACGCTCAGTTGCCAACGCTGCTGAGTAACTCTCAATGAACATACAGACGATTGAGATCATCGTCGACACCAACTAACACATAGAAGAACTCACGTTCAGAGATGCTCGACAACACCTTTACCGGGCATCCCTGTTCGGCGCACCCCTATTGTGTGCGCCCCTTTCACTCCTAAGGTCTCGATGAGACGCGGCGTATTTTAGCCGTGCCTTTTCGACGTTTCGCGGCACCATATGACACCGATGTGTGGCGCCGTTTCCTGAGGCAGTGCGAAAACCGGTATCAAGTGGAGATTCATACCGGTTTTCGCACTGTGGCTCACCATCTCTAACTACGCGCGGGCGCATGCCCATATAAGAAAGACGAGATGAAACATGGTGAATAGATGGACCCGTTTCGCTCTTGATGCCCTGTCCTGGAGCGTATCCATTCTGATGGCTGCGCTGTTCCGCCACGATTTTGTTCTGAACGAAGTGCGATGGAGCATGTTGTCGATCGGAATCGTGCTAGCAATCCTCCTACAGTTCACGATCGGAAAGAGCGTAAAAATGTACACCGGCCGATACGGCCCCGGCACATTCGAGGAGGTTCACACCATCGCGGTTGTTGTTGGCTCCATTGGACTTGTCCTATGGATCGCAACCCTCGTTGGCTCCTCGTATATGGGCCTATCCCGATCCATCATGATCATTGCGTCATTCGTAGCTCTACTTGCGATGCTCGCGGGCCGCTACATCGAGCGATTGTTGATGGATTACCGGAATCACCCCGGCGCCACTGCATCGCCAGCGCTGCTTTTTGGTGCGGGAGCGATGGGCTCTCACCTGATCCGTTGGAATGGCACAGATCCCACCTCTCCCTACCGATTCGTTGGAATCGTGGATGACAATCCGGCGAAGCGGCACCTGAGAATCAGAAACGTGCAGGTGCTCGGCAAGCTGGAGGATCTCCCAGCGATCATCAAGGCAACGGACGCGAAGGTCCTTGTTGTTGCCATCGCCAACGTTCCCTCACCAGTGCTAATACGCGTCCATGATCTGGCTAAGGCGTGCGGCATACAGGTCAAGATGATGCCGAGCATTCGCCAGATTCTCGAGAACTGGCTGCGGCCACGGGATCTACGTGACCTATCGGTTGACGATCTACTCGGAAGAATTCTCGTGGACACACACGTTGCCGAAGTGGCCGGATATCTCACAGGCAAACGGGTCCTTGTGACCGGTGCTGGCGGCTCCATCGGATCCCAGCTGTGCGTTGAGATCAAGAAGTACAGCCCGAAGGAACTCATCATGCTGGACCGCGATGAAACCGCGCTCCAGAGCGTGCAAATCAGCACGGCGGGTAACGGGTTGCTCACCACGCCTGATGTGGTACTTGCCGATATCCGTGACGCGGAATGCCTGAAACAGATCGTGGGTGAACGCCGTCCGGACGTGGTATTTCATGCCGCTGCCCTCAAGCACCTCCCCATGCTGGAGCAATACCCGGATGAGGCATGGAAGACCAATGTGCTGGGAACGCTCAACGTTCTCAACGCCGCGGCTTCGGCCGGTGTTACCACATTCGTCAACATCTCCACAGATAAGGCGGCCAACCCCACGAGCGTTCTCGGCTATTCGAAACGTGTGGCGGAAAAGCTGACGGCATCCATCGGGCAGAAGCCATCGATGCGGTACATATCGGTCCGTTTCGGGAACGTCATTGGAAGCCGCGGATCGATGCTTCCCACCTTCATGAGGCTTATCGAGGAAGGCAAACCGCTGACCGTCACCCATCCCGATATGACCCGCTACTTCATGACCATTCCCGAGGCCTGTCAGCTCGTGATTCAGGCGGGCAGCATAGGCCAAACTGGCGAGGTCCTCATTCTTGATATGGGCGATCCTGTGCGGATTCTTGATATTGCACACCGCATGATCGCGATGTCGGGCCAAGATATCGAGATTGTCTTTACGGGGCTGCGCGACGGGGAGAAGCTGCACGAGGAACTCACGGGAACTGGGGAAACCACCGAACGCCCCTATCACCCGAAAATCACGCATGCACACGTTTCCGGAATTGAGCATGTGGAGCTAGATAAGGGTATGTGGGATCGCACGATCGCATCGCGCCATCGGGCCGGAGTGGCGGCATCATGAGAGGCAACCCCGCAGCAGCTGCGGACCGGGTGTTTCTCTCTGCCCCGGATGTCGGGGCACTGGAAGAAGAGTACGTCATGCGAGCCATGCACAGCGGCTGGATTGCCCCGTTGGGTCCTGAGGTAGATGCATTCGAGGCCGAAATGGCAGCGCGCCTAGGAGTGCACCACGCTGTGGCCCTATCCTCTGGTACCGCAGCGCTGCACCTTGGACTGATCGCTTTGGGGGTTGGGCGAGGGGACGTCGTCGTCGTCGCAAATATGACGTTCGCGGCAACGGCGAATGCCGTTGCCTATACCGGGGCCGAACCCTACTTCGTGGATTGCCTACCAGAAACCGGCAATATGGATCCGGTACTTCTGGAGGAAGCATTATCAGATCTCAGGGCGCACGGGCGTCATGCCGCGGCGGTTATTCCGGTTGACCTCTTGGGCAAAGCGGCCGATTATACGGCGATCGGCCGGGTTGCTGGCGCCTACGGAGTTCCGATCCTCGCCGATGCGGCTGAATCGTTGGGAGCCTCCCACAATGGCGTCCCGGCGGGAAGCTTCGGAGAGGCCGCCATCCTCTCGTTTAATGGCAATAAGGTGATGACCACCTCCGGCGGGGGCATGCTCGTGACCAATAGGGGGGACATCGCGGATCGGGCCCGCTACTTGGCAACACAGGCACGCGAACCCGTGGTGCACTACGAGCATCGGGACATTGGGTATAACTACCGGTTGAGCAATCTTCTGGCCGCGCTTGGCCGTGCCCAGCTGACGCGGCTGGACGCCATGATCGATCGGCGCAAAGAGATGCGTTTGATGTACAAACTTCTCTTTTCAGGTGTTCCCGGGGTGACGGTGTTTGGTGCCGAACACGATGACGAGGATAACTACTGGCTGACCTCCATTCTGGTTGATGGCGAACGTGCGCAGTGGCGTGCCAGCGATCTGAGCCACGCCCTCAGTTCCGAGAATATCGAGAGCCGTCCACTGTGGAAGCCAATGAGCGAACAGCCCATCTTCCGCGGCGCCGCAGGCACGATCAACGGGAGTTCGCAGTGGCTCTTTGCCCACGGGCTCGCGTTGCCTAGCGGCTCAAACCTGAGCGAGGGGCAGATCAGGCGCATCGCCTTGACGATCAGGGAATTTCTGGCACACGTTACCGATGAATCGCCCGCACGCAGGCGAAAGGGAGGCACAGACTCATGATCAGTATTGACGCCGTGATCACGGTGATCCGGGATGATGTGCTACTAGAGAAGGCGGTAGAAAGCCTCCTAGCGCAGCACACACCGGGGATCGACTTTCAGATTCTTGTTGGCTTTGATGGGCCGGTTGAGGAGTCCCCACGTGCGTGGAAGGCCGATGATCGCGTGGTGATCCACAGATTTCCCGTTAATCAGGGGGTAGGCGGGGCGCTGCGCTCCGTGATTGCGCTGTCTACGGCGGACTATGTGGCGCGGCTCGATTCCGACGATATTGCGCTCCCGGGGCGGATCAGGAAGCAGGTTCGGGTGTTGGAGAACAATCCGGACATTGCGGTGCTTGGTACCTCGGCCATGCTCATCAATCAGGACGGTGAGGTGATGGGGGAGCTTGGCGCTCGCGGTGACGGGGGCGTCATTGATGTCAAGGATGGGCTGTGGAGGAAGAACCCGATCACTCACTCATCCATCATGATGTCCAGAGCCGCCTACGAGCGTGCGGGCGGATATGACGCGAGCTTGCGCAAATATGAGGATTACGATCTCTTCCTGAGGCTTGCCTTGGTAGGGCGCGTGGCGGTTCTTGATGAGCCGCTTGTCCAGTATCGGCTACACGAGGGACAGATCACGCGATCGTTCAAGCTCAGAGGGTTGGGTGCCTTGGGCATTGCTCGGCGGCAACGCAGCGTGGCCAAGGTGTACGAGGTTCCGGCCCATCAGCGAGTGGCGTGGACCTCCGCGTGGCTGGCAGCTCAGTACCTCTCTGTGTTGGGGCTGCGCAGGTGGAACTATCAACGCTTCGGCCAACGGGCTTCCGGGCACGTGCCAGCGAACGGAGCCAGCCGTGGAACTTGATGAATACCTTCTGCTTCTTCGCAAGCGGTGGTTGCTGATACTGGTGACGACCGCCCTTTTCACCGGCGGTGCGCTGGGATTTTCCTTAGCGCAGACTCCCCGCTACGCGGCCACAACCCAACTGTTTGTTTCTGTGAGAACCGGTGAGGCATCAGTGGGTGACCTGTCCGAAGGTTCGTCCTTTGTGCAGCAGGCTGTTGCCTCCTACGTGTCGATCGTAGATAGCGCCGCCATCCTCGACCAAGTGATCGAGGATCTCGGGCTGGACGTGACACGCCATGAGCTCGCCAAGCAGGTGACAGCCGATTCTCCGCAAGACACCGTTCTGATCAATATCCACGTAACGGACGCCGATCCGCAGCGTGCCGTTGCCATTGCCGATACCACCAGCGCGGTGCTGGCGGATGTGATCGTCAACAATCTGGAGCAAACGCCTGAAGGATCGCCGGCGCGGGTGCACGTGGATGTTGTCCAGCCGGCGGAGCTGCCACAGGCTCCAACCAGCCCGAATACGGTGCTGAACCTCGCGATCGGCTGTTTGGCCGGGGTGCTCGTAGGAGTTGCGATAGCTGTCCTCACGAAAACTCTGGATACGCGCATTCGCTCGAAAACGGACGTTAAGGCTGTCACGCCCATTCCCGTAATTGGGACGATTGGGACGGATCCGGAGGCGCACGCCCGCCCACTCATCGCCCAACTTGAGCCGCGCCACCCCGTTGTTGAGTCCTACAGGTCCATGCGGACCAATCTTCGCTTTCTGGGAGCATCGGGCAATCAAAATGGGGCAGAGAGCTTGGTCATCACATCCTCCGGACCCAACGAGGGCAAGAGCACGCTGGCCGCCAATCTTGCTGTGCTGATAGCCGATACGGGGACGCGCGTTGCCTTGGTGGATGCGGACCTTCGCAAACCGAGCGTGGCCACCATGATGGGGATCGAAGGGGCCGTGGGCCTGACCGATGTGCTGATCGGGCGGGCCTCGCTTGACGAGGTGATTCAACCATGGGGGTGCAAAGGCCTCGCGGTTTTGCCGGCTGGAGCAATCCCGCCTAATCCGTCCGAGCTGCTGGGCGGGGCTGATATGCACCGCGTCATCGAGGAACTGGGGCGGGACTATGACTACGTGATCTTCGATGCCCCGCCGATCCTTGCCGTGACCGATGCTGCGATTCTCTCCAAGGAAGCGAGAGGAGCGATCATGGTTGCTGCCGCAGGCAAAGTGCGGAAGGCGGAACTTGCCAGTGCTCTCGAATCGATGAAGGCAGCGCGGGGACACGTGATTGGACTGGCGCTGACCATGGTGCCCACGAGGGGAGTGGACGCGCGCAGCTACGGTGTGTATGGCTACGAGTTCTACGGCGATGGCGCGTTCGCGGCTCCAAGCCCCGAGCTGTTCAGTGGGGCGCGGGCCCAGCCCTCATGATCCCCTATCTGCTCGTGGCCGCCGTTGTGCCCGCGCTTATCGGGGTGTCCCAACGTGTGTTTCGCGGCCCACGGGCCCAGGGGCAGTTGCGGTGGCTTCTCCTGAGCCCATTTGAGCTGGTGGCGACTGGGATACTCGTCTGCTTTGCGGGTTTGCGCTATGGGATCGGCACCGATTATGAGATTTACTCCTACATCTTTGTCAGGCTGGACGCCACGAGCTGGCAGCGCACGATTGCCAATTCGCCCCAAGAATCAGGCTTTACTGTTCTCTCGCTCCTCATCAAATCGGTGAGTGAGAATCCGGACGTGTTCTTCTTTGTCACCAGCGCACTCACTGTCCTGTGCGCCGTTGTTGCCATCTACCTAGCCTCCCCATCGCGCTCAGTATCCATTGCTGCCTACATCTTGTTGGCTCACTACACCGGTCCGATGAACACGGTGCGCCAAGGGCTCGCTACGTCAATGCTCTTCTTGGCATTTGTTCTGTATAACCGGCGAAGCTCCCGAAGCCCCCGAAGCCCCCGAAGCCCCCGACGCACCGGAAGCTCCCGGAACTCCAGCCACGCAGGGCGCCCGTGGGCGGTCATCGTGGCAGTGCTCGCCTGCACTATCCACTTCTCGGCCATCATCGCCATCGTGTTCTTCGCAGTGGCGAGGGTCATCACCCTCACCCGCACAACGCTGGCGGTGATGGTGGCGGTTGCCGGCGCCAGCGCCTCCGCGATTGCTCTTCTTCCCCCGATTCAGAACCTGCTGGCGCTGTTCGGAGATCGTTACGTGTTTTATGTGGATCACGCTCAGGGGGCTGGCTTTGGGACCGTTCTGTCCCTCGCCTTCCAGTGCGCGGTTGCCCTCTTCCTCCTCCAGATCCGGCTGAGCGCCCCGTTCCTTATCTGGATGCGCAACATCTACATGTTCGGGCCGCTCTTTACCATCATCGGATTGAGCTTTCTGGAGGCAACCAGAATTGCCGGGTATTTCAGTATGGTGCTAGTGCTGCTTGCTCCGCATCTCTTTGACCACCTCAAGGGACGGCCGGTCATGAAAGCGGCGGTCGTAGTAGCCGCCACTGGCTACTTTGTGGCCGATCTTCTGAACTACGGCGGGCTTATTCCCTACGAGTGGATCTTCAACGCTCAGTCATGAAACACGCCCTCGGCCATCGTGAGCAGTTCGATGATGGGACGGTGGGCGCAGACGAGCTGATCGGCCGCGGTGCGATAAACCCGCTTATTCTGCCCGATGGGATCAACGATGTTGTACTCATCGTCCGATGCTGGCGGGGCAATGGTGCCCCGCAGCCGGTGCACCGCCGCGGCCGGCAGACGCGCTGGACTCATTCCCTCCTCCAGAAGCTGAGCGAAATCGGATTCGGCAACGTGAGGGGCAAGCAGGCCGTACTCACGCATGGTGAACACCTTGCCAGAGGAGGTAGGCAGGGCCCGAACAACTTGCCGGCGATGGCGCAGCGTTGCAGTGAGTACCAGATCCGCCTGCTCCACATCTTCGAGCGTGATCTGGCGGGCTTCGTGTTCCACGATGCTGGCAATACCCAGCTTGCGCGCGATCTGTACTTGCGCATCCGGAACGGGGCTTCCAATGGCCGCGGCAGTGCCGGCGCTGGCCGTCTGGAACACCGCAGGATTCAGGCCCGCCCGCAAATAGTATTCGGACAGCGGGGAGCGGCAGATGTTTCCGGTGCAGACGGACAATACCTTGAGAGGCTCCACGATGATGCTCCCTTGGATGAGTTGAGTACATAACCTATGTAACCGTAATATATGCGAGTTTTGTGTGGGCATGGTGCCCAAAATCGCGGCGGCACTCGTTTCCCACACTCGCGCCCCATGTTCTGGCCCTCGGCGCGAAAATGTGACACAGTAGGGTTACGTCCTGCGAACGTGGGTGGCAAAGGGAAAGTTACCCAACCGCAGGAGGAACGCTATGAGCGCTAAACACGCCACCCGTGGTGTCATATTCATTCACTCGGTACCGCCCGCCGTGCAAAAGCACGTTGAATGGGCGGTATCAAAGCTGCTCGGATACCGCATCAACTTTGAGTGGACGGAGCAGCCAGCTCAGGCTGGTATGAATCGCGGTGAGGCCTCATGGACCGGTGAATCTGGTATGGGCGCGATGCTGGCCACCGCATTCCGTGGCTGGGAGCACCTGCGGTACGAAATCACCGAGGAACCCACATCCGTCAGCGAGGGTGGGCGCTGGTCCCACACGCCAGGCCTTGGCATCTTCTACGCCCAAACTGATCTCACCGGAAACGTTGTGATCCCCGAAAACAGGATACGTGCGGCAATCCAGAATGCTAGTGGCGATCCCGATGAGATCCAGCGTCAGTTGGACCTTGCGCTGGGGCAGGCATGGGACGATGAACTGGAGCCGTTCCGTTACGCGGGCGCCGGTGCGCCGGTGCGCTGGCTACACCGTGTGGGCTAGCACCGTTGTGACCGACTTGCCCTCCTGCGCAAGTGCCACAAGCTCCCCAACGGTTGCGGCTGATTCGATCTGCTCATCCGGAATGCTCACACCAAGCGCTTCTTCAATCGCATGCGCTCCCACCCATTTTGTCAGGCGATCAACTTCGCTCAACGCGAAGTCCACACCAACCTCCGGGTGGCCTTCTTCGGCGAGAGCGCTCTGTACAGCTTGAAGCGGATCTTTAGACTCCATCACATCTCCGTTCACAATTGGATAGGCTCTGGGTATGGCCTTCATCGATATCGTGCAGCGGTTACTCAACAACTCCGAATCACCAGACTCGCGTGCCCAGCGTGCGGTAGACCTGCGGCAACGCCTATCCGATGATCCTAATGATGTCACAGCTTTCGAAGAGCTCGCTCAGATAGTCCGTGATGCCGAAGAAGGGCGCGAGATGTCTGATCCCCTCACCGCGGATGTGACGGGCACAATCACGGTTTCCGCGGATTTGGCCATGTGGGCACTGGCGGAGGAGATCGGGGCTTCCCCGGATGCTTGGTACCCTCTCGTTGAACTGGCCCGGCTATCGGTGGATTCCGATCGGGAAGCGGCCCTACGCCGGCTCACCGTGGCGGCAGATCGCGAAACCTCGGGCAGGGCACTCGCGGCGGGCATCCGTGTGCTGCGCGAAGCCGGCCTGCCCAGCGCGGCGCTCGGGTTGGGACTGGGGCGCTGGCGCCCCGATGAACAAGAATTTGAGGCAGGGGAACAGATCGTCCGGGCGGCGTTGGAGGCCGGCCGCGTGGACGAGGCACGAAACTACCTGCACCAGTTGCCACACGAGGGGCATACACCTCAGATCCAAGCGCTTGAGCACGCCATCGATATCGCAGAGGAGCTGTAATGGCACGCTACATTGAGATCCACCCGGTTGATCCCCAGCCCCGGCTTGTTTCAGCAGTTGTTGAACGGATCCGCGGTGGCGAAGTGGCAGCAATCCCCACCGATTCCGGGTATGCGCTGGTAAGCGCTCTGGGAAACAAGGACGGCCTAGAACGCATCCGTACGCTCCGTCACGTGAGCGATAAGCACCATTTCACCATGCTGTGCCACAACTTCGCCCAAATGGGCCAGTTCGTTATCGTGGATAACGCTGATTTTCGTTTGGCAAAATCGCTGACTCCCGGACCCTACACGTTCATTCTCAAGGGGACGAAGGAAGTTCCCCGGCGCACCCTGAACCCAAAGAAGCACACGGTGGGCGTGCGAATCCCTGATCACAAGATCACGCAGGCGATCGTGGGGGAGATGGGCGAACCGCTGCTCGCCTCCTCCCTGATCCTGCCCGGTCACGAAGAGCCGATGACTGAGGGCTGGGAAGTCAATGACACTCTGGGCAACGTTCTGGACGTTGTGGTGGAGGGCCCGTGCGGGACGGATGGGCCAACAACCGTCATCAATCTGGTCAAGCGCAAGATTTCCCGGCAAGGTGCTGGAAGCACAGACGGAATTGATTTGTGAGGCCAGTTCTTTTCGATTTTGACGGGACGCTCGCCGATTCCGCACCGATTATCACCGAGTCCTACATCCTCACCCTGCGCGAGAAACAGAACAAGGATTACCCGCCCGAGTTCTTCCGGCCCTTCATCGGCCCGCCGCTTGAGGACACGTTTGCGCTTCTGGGCGCCGATGATGTGGCAGCCTATGTGCGCACGTATCGCGCCTTCTACGCCCAGCGTATGCACGATACGCAGTTGTTTCCGGGAATCCTCGACATGTTGGCCACGCTGAAGCAGGCCGGCGTACCGATGGCGGTTGCCACCTCCAAGCGCACGGATTACGCATGTGAGCTCTCGGAGCATCTTGGGGTCAGCCAGTATGTCGAGGCGGTGTGCGGAAGCTCAGAGGACCTCTCGCGTGCCCAGAAACGCCACCGGGTGGAAGATGCGTTGAGTGAACTCGCCAGCCGCGGCGTACCTGCCAGCAATTCCATCATGGTGGGCGATCGCATTCACGATGTTGAGGGCGCTGCAGCCAACGGGCTGGATACGGTGCTTGTCCGGTGGGGCGAGGGAACGGAGGCGGAGTTCGCCCGCGCGTGGCGCGTGGTGGCCACGGTGGAGGAACTCACCGCCCTGCTCCTACAGCAACAGGATATGTAGCTGGCGAACGCGGGCTTCGTCGTCGTCGAAAAATTTATAACGACGACGACGGTGCCCCACGTACTCGCAATGTTTCGTTCTACTCTTCTTCTGTTGCAGGTTCGGCCGCGCGAACATTGAACAGATCGTAGCGATCAATAGCCTGCTTGATGACCGAACGGTCAATCTTGCCCTCATCCGCAAGTGCCTGAAGTGCGCGGACAACCATGGACGCGGCGTCAATCTTGAAATCGCGGCGGGCTGCCGGGCGCGTATCGGAGAAGCCGAAGCCATCGGCACCAAGCGTGTAGTAGGAGCCGGGGACCCACTGGCGGATCGAATCCTGAACCTGATGCTCGAAATCGGAAGTGGAGATGAACGGGCCATCGAAGGCCTGAAGCTTCTGCGTGAGGTAGGGAACCTGTGGCTCCTCCTCGGGATGCAAGAAGTTGTGATCGTCCGCTTGGCGGGCATCCTTGCGGAGCTCGTACCACGAGGTGACGGACCATACGCCGGCCGTGACACCCCAATCCTCAGCGAGCATGCGCTTGGCATCATTCGCCCACGGAACGCCAACGCCCGAGGCGAGAAGCTGAACATGTGGGCCTTCGCCCTCATCAGCCTGGACCTGATGGATGCCCTTGAGGATTCCCTCAACGTCCACATTCTCGGGTTCCGCCGGCTGGTGAATCGGCTCGTTGTACACGGTCAGGTAGTACATGACGTTCTGATCGCGGCCATCCGAACCATCGCCATACATGCGCTTGATGCCATCCTGGACAACATAGGCAACCTCGTAGGCGTAGGCCGGATCGTAAATCACCGTGGCCGGGTTGGTGGAGGCAATCACGGGGGAGTGCCCGTCCAGGTGCTGAAGGCCCTCGCCCGTCAGCGTGGTGCGGCCAGCCGTTGCGCCAATGATGAATCCACGCGCCATCTGATCGGCAGCAGCCCAGAACTGATCGCCCGTGCGCTGGAAACCGAACATCGAATAGAAGATGTAGAACGGCACCATCGGGACGCCGTGTGTGGCATACGAGGTGCCAACGGCTGTGAACGCGGCGGTGGAGCCGGACTCCGTGATGCCGGTATGCATCAGCTGGCCCTTCGTGGACTCCTTGTAGGACAGAAGCATGTCATGATCAACAGCCGTGTAATGCTGGCCCAGCGTGTTGAAGATCTTCGCCGTGGGGAACATGGCGTCAAGGCCGAAGGTGCGGGCCTCGTCCGGAATGATCGGGACGATACGGAAACCGAATTCCTTGTCCTTGACCATGTCCTTGATCAGGCGCACCAGAGCCATCGTGGTGGCGACCTTCTGCTTGCCGGAACCGGGCTTCAGGGAATCGAAGTGCTTTTGAGCCGGAAGGGCCACGCCATTGGAGGTCACGCGGCGCTCCGGGAGGTATCCGCCCAAACTGGCACGCTTATCCAAGATGTATTCCATCGTGGGGTTGGACGTATCCGGGCGGTAGTACGGGGCGGTGTAGGGATCCTCCAGCTGAGAATCATCGATCGGGAGCTGGAGCGAATCACGCAAGCCCTTGAGATCCGCGGAATTCAGCTTCTTCATCTGATGCGTGGAGTTCTTGCCCGCGAAGTTGCGGCCCAAGAGGTATCCCTTCACCGTGTGAGCCAGAATCACTGTGGGCTGGCCCTTGTGCTCAAGAGCGGACTTGTAGGCTGCGTAGATCTTGCGATAATCGTGGCCGCCGCGCTTGAGCGCCCAGATCTGCTCATCAGACCAATCGGCAACCATGGCCTTCGTGCGCGGATCGCGGCCGAAGAAGGCATCGCGAACATAGGCGCCATCGTTGGCCTTGAACCCCTGATAATCGCCGTCCAGCGTGGTGTTCATCAGGTTGATGAGGGCGCGATCCTTATCCGCTTCAAGCAGCGGATCCCACTCGCGGCCCCAGAGCACCTTGATGACGTTCCAGCCAGCGCCCTTGAAGAAGGCTTCCAGCTCCTGAATGATCTTGCCGTTACCGCGAACCGGGCCGTCGAGGCGCTGCAGGTTGCAGTTGATTACGAAGGTCAGGTTGTCCAGCTGCTGGGAAGCGGCCTGCTGGAGGAGGCCACGCGATTCGGCTTCGTCCATCTCGCCATCGCCCATGAACGCCCACACGTGCTGCTCGCTCGTGTCCTTAACGCCGCGCTCATGCAGGTAGCGGTTGTACCACGCCTGATAGATAGCCGATGCCGGGCCGATGCCCAGCGATACCGTGGGGAACTCCCAGAAGTCCTGCATCTGGCGCGGATGCGGGTAGGAGGGCAGGCCGCGGCCGCCCGAGGGGCGTGAGCTCTGCTGACGGAAGCTATCCAGATCCTCTTCAGTCAGGCGTCCTTCCAAGAAGGCGCGCGAGTAGTTGCCGGGGGAGGAATGCCCCTGGAACATGACCTGATCGCCGCCGCCGGGATGATTCTTGCCGCGGAAGAAGTGGTTGTAGCCCACCTCATACAGCGTTGCCTGAGCCGCGAAGGAGGAAATATGGCCGCCAACTCCCACTCCGGGGCGCTGGGCGCGGGTCACTTGCACCGCCGCATTCCAGCGGATCCAGCGGCGGAACTCGCGTTCCATCTTCTCGTCGCCCGGGTAGAACGGTTCGTCCTCAACCGGGATCGTGTTGATGTAGGGCGTGACTAGGTTGGTGGGAACATAGATGCGCTTGCGGCGTGCATGGCGCTCCATGCTCATGAGAATGTACCGGGCGCGGGGGCCACCGCTATTCTCGATCAAGTCATCGAGCGAATCGACCCATTCCTGAGTCTCTTCGGGGTCAATGTCTGCTACCAGACCAAGTTGACCGTTAATCAGCGGCGATAATTCCATCGGCTCGCTCACAGAATCTCCCTCGTTTCGAAGCTGGGCGTACTTGCCAAACAACCGGGGCGGCCAGATGAGTGGACGAAGGTCCCGGATTGCCCTCTAGTCTAACGCGCAACTCGGCCGCCTGTGAGGCCTAACTTTGTGAGTAATACTGCGCGGTGGGCCACTTTTTAGGGCGTGATGGGGCGTTGGAGGTGTGAAGGGCGTCTCTGTGAGGCTCTCAATTGGCGAGATTTTGGTCAAATCGCCGGCTCCGCTTGATAACTCGGCGCGAATACGGTGAGCTTGTATCCATGGGATCGTTTGGTTTCACCAAGGGAAGTATTGTTCAAGAATTTGGTTATGACGAGGACGTTGATTTTGACGTACGTTCAGCCATCGAAGGAGATGTTGGGCGTGAACTCGTCGACGAGGAGTACCCGGATATCGCAGACGCCGCTCTAGGGTGGTGGCGCGAGGAGGACGGGGACGCAGACGATCTAGCCGATCTACTCCTCGATATGAAAGCCAACATGGATTCGGAAGATGCCGTGTTGTGGCTACTGGTACCCGGGCCGCGTGAAACGGGATATGTGGAGACCAGCCTGATCGAGGAAGCCGCTGAAACCGCTGGGCTTCTGGCAACCACCAGCGCGGCCGTCTCTACTACGTGGACCGGCGTACGGCTGAGCCATCAGGGCCAACGCCGGTAGCTTCCAGCTTCGTGATGGGGTGCGTACCTACATGGTTTTGGGTGTACCTCACACCTTTTGACAGAGCGGCGGGCTGCGGCCAGCTGCTATGATTTCGGAGTTGCTTCGTTCAGGTTCGCTTGGACGCGGCGATTCCTTGCGTGAATATCGGGGATTTTTCCCGAAATCACGCACAGGGCCTATAGCTCAGTTGGCTAGAGCGCCACGTTTACACCGTGGATGTCAGGGGTTCGAGTCCCTTTGGGCCCACAAATGTGATGAGTCGGGACATGTGTCTCAGATGAGTCGCGTGATATGTCAC
>NZ_JBQCZW010000047.1:0-13446 GCF_052089425.1 Ancrocorticia sp.
AGCTCCAGCCCAATACACAGGCCGTGTCCGCGCACATCCCCAATGTATCCGCCGCTTCGCCCGTTCTGGACACCGCCACCTTCCTGCAACCCTCTCAACCCACTCATGAAATGCTGGCCCAGCTGCGCAGTCCGCCCCGGATAATCACCCTCCACAAGTTCATCCAGTACCGCGAGCGCCGCTGCCGTACAAATGGAGTTGCCGGCCATGGTCAAGAGTGCCGAAGCAGGAGGCTCGTTCAGAACCCATGCTGGACCAACCGCTGCCCCAATGGGCAGGCCTCCCCCAAGGGATTTTCCAAAGCACACGATGTCCGGTGTGATTCCCTCATGTTGGTAGGTGTGCATAAGCCCTGGCCGCGCCAGTCCCATCTTGACCTCGTCCACCATGAGCAGCACGCCGTAGCCCTGAACGAGATCCGCAAGCCGCCGCAGGAAGCCCGCGGGAGGCACCACGAACCCGCCGTCGGACAGGATGGGTTCCACCGCAACAACGGCCACGTCCCCACCGTCTAGGGCAGTGCTCACTTGCGCCAACGCATCGTCAACTGATTCTTCGATAGTGCCCGCGTGAGGACGGAACGGGTTCGGATATGGGACGAACACCGCGTCAGGATCCGGCACCGCCCCGCCCTCCACCAGCACGCCGGAAACGGACTGGGCCAAGCCGAAGCCCCCGTGATAGGAGTGCTGGAAGGCAACCACTCGCCGCTTCCCGGTGGCCGCACGCGCGCATCGCAATGCCACATCACAGGCGTCCGAGCCAGCATGCCCAAGGTAGACGCGCCGTTCTACCGCCTCACCGGTACCGGATTCAACGCGTTCGGGTACCAGCTCCAGCAGCCGTTCGGCCAGTAGTACCGCGTTCTCGTGCATGATGGAGAGCCCAGAGCCGGGCTGGCCGGCCATCGCCTCAGCAACGGCCTGAGCCACCCGCCTGTGCCCGTACCCCAGTCCGGCGGCCGTCCACGTGGCAGTCAGATCAACGTAGTCCCGCCCGTTCACATCGGTCAGGTGCGCGCGAGCACCTGTGGCCATGGTTGCGGGAAAGAATCGCAGCTTCTCCACGCCGGCGATCGCCGCCGCGTCCCGCGCGATCAGCTCCTCATGAGTCATCTGGGGCACGCTCACTCCTATCGATTCAGCCGGTCATCCGGACTTGCAGGGCGCGGCACCTGTGCGATGAATTGTTCGGCAATGTCGCTGCGGCGAAGGAACACCACGCCATCCTGTCCCTGCGCCCACTCAATGAACTCGGCAAGGCCGTGGGTGCGCGCCGGGTTACCGGTGATGCGCGGGTGAATGCCGATGGACATCATCCGCGAACGGCCGTCTGCCTTAGCATCCTCCAGAAGCTGTTGAACAGATCGCTTCGTGACGTCCACGAAATCGGTGGGGCCGCCGAATCCGGTTCCCATGATGTAGCGGCAATCGTTAACTGCCAGAGAGTAGGGAACCACCAGATGCGACGTGCCGCTAATGAACGTCCAGTACGGCAGATCATCCCCGTAATAGTCCGAATCGTAGAGGAAGCGCCCGTCCTCCACGAGGAGCTCACGGGTATTGACGGACATCTCGCGGCAGTACCAACCCTTCGGTGTCAGGCCCAGCGTGGCGAACGTTTCCATCGCCAGCTCGATGAGCTCTTTCTCCTCCTCACGCGAATAGTTGTAGTGGTCAATCCACCGGTAGCCATGGCCCACCAGTTCATCGCCGCGAGCGATGATCTTTTCCGCCACCTTGGGATTGCGTTCGAGCGCCACAGCGGCACCGAAGACTGTGATCGGGATGTCGAAGCGATCGAACGTGCGGAACAGGCGCCAGATTCCGGCACGGGAACCATATTCGTACATGGATTCCTTCGCCAGATCACGCTGGCCCTCCACGTCAAATGGCAGCTCGTACATCCCATCGTTGGAGCCGTCGCCCATGGCATACGTGAGCTCAGAACCCTCTTCGTAGTTAATGACGATGTTGATGGCAACCTTCGCCCCGCCCTCCCATTCGATCGCGGGCGGGAGTTCACCGTAGCCCTCAATCTCACGGGCGGGCCCGGGCACGCCCGGAATGTCATCGTTTCGGAACCAGTGGTTCTTGGCTACTTGGGTGGGATCAGGCATGGTTGGTCCTTTCGGATCGGGTTTTTGACGACGACGGAGCCTCACGTACGCTCAACGCTCAGCGGATTCCGGCGTCCGCAGATTCGATAATCTTCATCTCGGGGCGGTTTGCCATCGCCTTCGAGAGCACAATGTGCAGCACGAACGTCACGATCAGCGCGCCGATTCCCGCTGGGAAATCGAGCGGCAGCGGCAGCCAGTACTGGAACACAACGCCCAGAACTGCGCCGACGAGGAAGGAGATGATCCCGGGCCAGCGAACCGCGGGCAGATCATCCACGTGCGCCGTGTCGTATTCGCGGCGCCTCACCACGTAGAAGTCAGCCAAGATCGGCCCAGCCAATGGCACGAATGCTGCGCCCAGGATCGTGATGAAATCGGCAAAGAAGTATTGGTAGAAGCCGAATGCACCGATGATCGTTCCAATGACGCCAACAGCGATCACGAGGGTTTGCCGTGGCGCCTTCCACCCCAACTGGTGGGCTGCGGGGCCTACGTACAGGGCGTTGCAGTACAACTCGGACATGTTGGTGGTCCACAGTGCCACCACCCACAGGAGCACACCCAGCAGGGTGAAGAGCCATCCCTTGGTTGTCATCCAGATGATGAAGTTCGGGCTACCGGTGGAGATCGCTCCGGTGTATCCAACAAGGTTGAGCAGAGGGTTGGTCAAGATGAAACATGCGCCCGCTCCTACCAGCACATGTGTGGATTTCTTGGCGAAGCGGAAGATATCAACTCCCATAATCACACCGGCGATCCATGCGCCGATAATGAGAGTCACGCCGGTCCCGATCGTCATTCCCTCGCGGTTCGCGGCTTCATCCAGTACGTTGCCAACTCCGCCGAACTCGGAAATCATCATGACGGCAGCAACTACGGCTACCACCAGCACGAACGGGGCAGCTGGTGCGGAAACACGCTCAAGCGCCACGATTCCCTTCCATGCGCTCCACGTGAAGATCGCTCCCCAGACAATCGCGAATAGAACGAATTCCAAGCTCAATCCGTTGAGCAAGATGATTCCTGATGGGCTTCCAAATGCGATCTCGAAGATCTCGCCCACCATGCCCACCATGGAGGCGAACCATCCAAGAGTGAGCAGTCCCATGATGATCATGGGGAGTACCATTCCCTTGATTCCGTATGAGAATCGCGAAACGAGGGACAGGTTAAGGCCCGTCTTCATAGCCGCAATTCCCAACGCATAGGTCAGGACAACAAGCAGCCCTTGGCCAAGAACGATTGTCAGGAGGGCTTGCCCGAACGGCATGCCGCCGCTTCCGTCCGCGCCGGCCAATTGGCCGCCCACGATCAGGCCTGTGGGTACGTAGCCAAAACCAGTCCAAATGACGAACTGTGACCACCATGTCCGGCGTGCGTTTCGCGGCACGCGCTCCAACATGAATTCTTCGGATGTTTCGTCCACCGCTGGTTTTTCTTGGAACTCAGGTTCCGTTTTCACACTCATGCTCTTATGCCTCTCCAGTAGGGAACGCCAACGCCGGGCGGAGGGCGTGACCTCCGATCTCCGGCACAGTCACCCTAAGAAGATCCACGTCACCGACGGGTTTCCGGAAAGTTACGATTCAGATTGGCATTCCGTAACATGAGATTCGGCGAGTTTCACACTGTGGTGAAGCTGCGTAAATGGTGCGTGACCACCACTGAGGTCGCAGCATGCGCATCAAGAACCTCCGATATTCTTGCCGCGTGTTACACGTCACTTCCACTGAGGATCGCTGATGAGTTCAGCCGCCGTGGCATCGAAGAATCCGAGTTCGATGTTTTTGTGCAGGCCATTCCCTTCCAGATGTATGCCATTCTCACTGTTGTGTCAGTTCCCGTCGTCGTCCTCGCAAAATGCGATTTCGGACCGATGCGCCGTGCAGAACGCAGGGTGGAAGAAACCGGTGAAAAGTACTGGCCCGGGTCAACTCCCCTGCGCGAAGAATCCGCAGACGTCACAAAGCAGGACGATCAGGCCCAGCCCGCGAGCAATCCGATGCTCAGCTGACTGTTGGACGATTTCACTCCCCGCGTGAAAGCTCCCGGTACGCCGCGGGTAGCCAACTCCTTCGTTAGACTAGGGAAAGTGGCGCTGGCCACAGCGTCGCACATCCGACGAAGTAGGTGAATGATCGTGATCAACTACAAGCTACCCACTATCGAGGATCTCGTTCGGTTAGGCGAACCGCATGAAAACGCTCTAAGCATGTATATCCCCACGAGCCCGGGAGTTGACGGCCGCGAAGTAGCGAACACACAGGCTAAGAGCAACGTGGATTCGGCGATACGAGCACTGCGTCACAAGGGAGTATCTGAACCCGTACAGGAGCAGGTCCGCAGCCAATGGAACGCCGTTGCCGATGACGGTGAACTGTGGGGAAATCTCTCGAACTCCCTCGTCATCTTTATCTCCCCGGACCATTCGGAAGAGTACGTTCTCCCGAACGTACTCGAATCCCGTACGACGATCGGTGGCCGGTTCGACATCAGCCAGCTTGTCCGAGCTGTCACAACGCCCCAACTAGCCTTTGCACTCACCATCTCAGGTAATGGCTGGAATCTCTGGCAGGCGACTGAGAACACGAGGGCTAGCGAACTGCCGTTGACCGGCGAGTATCCTGAGAATGCTGACGAATCAGCCAATCGTGCAATCATCCGCGGCCAGCGCGCACCGCGCAGGCTTGTGGGCGATGAGGGGCAGAATGTGTTCCTTGAGCAGTACGCCAAGACGGTTGCCGATGCCGTGCGCAGCGAACTCAACGTACGTGACCAAAGCGCCGATCAGCCTCTTTTCTTGTTTGCTTCCGATTCTCTCGCCGCCATGATCAAGGATCAGGACCTTCCGTGGAAGATCGTCCACGTCAATGGATCGCCGGATAATCTCCGACCCGATCAGATCGATTCGGCAATCCGCGAGCGTCTTGGGGCCCTTACCTCCGCCGCGCTATCCGAGCGCGCTGAGGCCATTGGTAACAAGAGCTCGGCTGGGCTTGCAGTCAGTGAAGTCTCTGATGTTGCCCGCGCTGCAGTGGCTGGAGCCGTCCGCGTGCTCTATTACAACATCGATACGCGAGCGACTGGCACGTTGGATGAATCGACCGGTGAGATCACGGAGGGCGAGGACGATCTTCTGTCCCAGCTTGCCGTACAGATCCTGAAAACGGGCGGCGATGTGCATGCGGTACGCGAAGATGAGATCACGGCTCAGGCGTGGAACGGAAAGTTACTTGCCGAGCTGCGGTACGCATAGTCCAACCTCACACGTCGGTGAGCCCTCTCATGGTGGCCAGCGCTTCCTTAATATAGGGCAATAATGGACCGGTGGCAGATTCGTGCCACGTCTTGATGGCGCCGATGAGTGCCCAGCAGAGAGCGCTAGTGGTAACTCGTGCGCGTATGAGAGAAACGCCGGTCACCTCTACCATCGTGGCCGCCAGTTCGTCGGCCACCTCGTCTACTCTGAGGTAGCCGGCAGACCGTAGAGACGAATTGCCTAAGAACAACCGGATGCGCTCCCTCGTTTCCGGCTCATCAGTCACAAAATGGTCATCCTCCACGAATTCGAGGACGGCGTCAGCGGCATCTAAAGGAGACAAACCTTCGCGCAAGAAGTGTGTGAGGGCGGCAACCACTTGGTCATCGTATTCGTCGCGCAGCACGAGCCCTTCTTTGGTGGAGAAGTATCGGTACACAGTACGTGGAGAAACCCCGGATGCTTCGGCTACCTGCTCCACGGTGACGTTATCGAAGCCATCGTTGAGGAACAGCTCCATGGCAATCGCTTGCACATGCCGCATCGTCTTGAACTTCTTGCGTTCACGCAACCCTTGAATGGGCGGTGCATCCATATCCCCGGTTTTCACGTAGCAACTCTATCCTGAAGGCGATCAACTGCGCCGAGATTACTCGGCTGGCAGTCACTGCCAGTTCCTGTGCTAGAGTTTTGATTATGAGACAGTCACTGCCACCTTTTCCGATCCAAGCCCGATCCTTAGTGAAAACATTCGGAGCCTTTCGGGCACTCGACCAGCTTGATCTGACCGTACAGAATGGCGAGGTGCACGGCTTTCTGGGCCCCAATGGGGCAGGCAAGTCCACCACCATCCGAGCCCTCTTAGGCCAGCTGAGGCTCGATTCTGGAACAGCGGATGTTTTCGGCCTACATCCATGGAAAGACTCCGTTGAGATCCACGCCCGCTTGGCTTATGTACCCGGAGACACCTCGTTATGGCCGGGGTTATCAGGAGGGGAGTGCATTGATGTGCTCGGCAGATTCCAAGGGAGCATGAACGCCAAACGTCGGGACGAACTCATTGAGCGCTTCGAACTGGAGCCTACAAAGAAGGCCCGGACATACTCCAAAGGCAACAGGCAAAAGGTGGCCCTGATCGCCGCTCTATCCTGCGACGCCGAACTCTATATTCTGGACGAACCCACGTCCGGCCTGGACCCCCTGATGGAAGCCATTTTCCAACAGGTGATTGAGGAACTGAACCACGAAGGACGCACGGTCTTGCTGAGTAGCCATATTCTCAGCGAAGTAGAGGCGCTATGCGACCGCATCACCATCATCCGCGGCGGCCGCACCGTATCCGCAGGAACGCTGGAAGAGCTTCGCTCAGGTACATTGACAAGAATTGAAGCAGTCGCACCGCACCGGGCCAGCGGGCTTCACAACCTCCCTGGCGTGACGGAGCTCGAATTCGATCACAGGGCACGCGGCGTTCGTACGAAGCTCATGGCAACTCACGCAGCTATGCCGGAGGCCGTACGGTTAATATCCGAAACCTCTCCATCTGATCTCGTGGTGAACCCTCCAAGCCTCGAACAGCTATTCCTCGAGCACTATCAGGAATCGCAAACTGAAAGCTCCACCGCGACGGAGGAGAAGCTGTGATCGGTCAGCTAACACGCCTCGGACTCCGCACCAGCTGGGTGAGTATGGTGGGGATCATCCTTCTGTGCGCCGGGCTAGTCTTTGCCGTCACCGCCTCGATCGACGCCTTGTACCCCACAGCCTCTGAACGCATGCTATATGCGAGCACTGTGGGTCAATCACCAGCATCGGTAGCCTTCAACGGGCGCGGATACGGACTCACAACGCTAGGCGGCATCGCCGCCTTCGAAATTGGATTCATGGGGCAACTTCTCATCCCAATACTTGGCCTATACACGGCGATTCGGCACACGCGACGTGAGGAAGAAGCTGGGCGGACCGAATTGCTCACCGCGAGCCGTGTTCCTCGGTTGGCTCCTCTATGGAGCGGGGCAGGGCTGCTAGCCATCACGTCACTGGGTACCGGGGTTCTCACCTGCGGTGCAATGATTGCAGCGGGCGCTCCCGCCAGCGGGTCCGTCTGGTATGCCGCTGGCATCACACTTCTCATGACCTTCTTCGGATCTATCGGCCTTGTTCTCGGGCAATTGTGCCAATCAACCCGCACTGCCTACCTGACCGGACTCGCCGTCACTACTGGGGCATTTCTTGTCCGTGCCTGTGTGGATGGCATGGACTGGCAGCTGACATGGCTCAGTCCACTCGGCTGGTTTCCTGAGATTCGTGCCTTCGATGGCCCACAGGTCTGGCCATTGGCCGCATTTGCGCTGGGCTCGCTTGGACTGTTCGCTGTAGCCACGACGATCGTCCGCCACCGTGATCTCGGCGCCGGTGTGCTCACGCCCGCGTCAGGACCCGAGTATGGAAACCGGTTCCTCGGAACACCAATTGGGATCGCGTGGCGCTTGAACCGTGCACCGGCATTCTCGTGGGGTGTGTTGTCCATCGTATGGGCTGGTGCTTTTGGAATCTTGACCCGCGAAATGGGACGTCTCATCGATGAGAACCCGATGTTGCTGCAGGCGTTGGGCCTCGAACGCGGCTCTGATCTGGTCATGACGATGGCTGTGGTGGTTGTGGCGCTGGCGTCAACCTCAATGTGCGTTCAGGGAACAGCCCGGCTATCCGCTGAAGAATCAGCCGACAGGCTCGGAGCTCTTCTAGCAACCCGCATATCTCGAACCCGCTTATGGATCGCTTGGTGGGTAGTCGTTGCTGCTGCCGCGATCGTGATCCTCATGCTCGGGGCACTCACTCTTGGAGTAGCCACATGGATTGCGACTGATGATTCCGGGGCGTTGGCGCGTTCGTTGGCTGTCGGGCTCGGTTACACCGCACCCGTCCTATTCGTGGCGGGATTTGCTGGCGCCTGCCGATCAATTGCGCCACGATTGACACCGCTAGCGTGGGCGCTTGTCGCGTGGATAACGGTCGTAGGTTTCCTTGACGAAACACTGAGGCTACCTGAATGGTCTCGGAACCTTTCCCCGTTGTATCTAGTGGGGAAACTACCGATGCAAGATCCCGACCTCACAGCTATCGCTGCCTTATCCGTTGCCGCGGCGGCCCTGCTCGCCCTCTCAGTTTGGACCTTCGCCCGCAGGGACCTGCGCATTCACTAATCGATATCCAGTTCTGCGCCCTTCGTAATGTAGGCTTCCATTTCGCCCTTCGGAACCATCGAACCGCCGGTGCACCACGCGATGTGGTTGGCATTGGCCATTGTTTTCTCGGTCAAGCCCAGACGATCAAGGTAGCCTGACGCTCCAGTCACGCGCACCGCACCAACCAAACTCGCGGCAGCGGACGGTTCAACGTCAATACCTTCAGTTTGATGGAGGAGGGCGATGAGCCGGTAAAGTTCGTCGTCGTCGATCGTGTAATACCCGTCAATCAAACGCTCCATGCGCCGCCCCACGAACCCAGACGGGCGGCCAACGGCCAAACCGTCGGCGGCGGTGACGTTGTCAATCCCGAAATCTTGGACCGACACCGCATCGTGCAAGCCCGTTTTCACCCCTAACAACATACACGGAGCGTGAGTTGGTTCGGCGAAAATGGGGTGGACCGCGTCCCCAAACGCGACTTTGAGGCCGAATGCGACGCCTCCCGGTCCCCCACCCACGCCGCAGGGCAGGTACACGAAGAGTGGATGGTCCCGATCCACCGGCAGGTCCAGCGCCTGAAGCTGCCCGGCAAGCCTGTGACCGGCAACTGCGTAACCGAGAAACAGATTCGGCGAGTTTTCATCATCCACGAAGTAGGCCATGGGATCCGATGCGGACTCCTCGCGTCCGGCCGCGATGGCCACCGAGTAATCTGAGGCATACTCCACCACGTTCACGCCGCGGGCGCGCAGCATGTCCTTCTTCCATTGGCGGGCGTCCGACGACATGTGGACGGAGGTCCTGAACCCGAGCTTCGCGCCCATGATGCCAATGGAAAGACCCAGATTCCCCGTGGAACCCACCGCGAGCTTGTGCCCGCCGAACAGCTCTCTGAACCGCGGGGTAGCAAGGACGCGATAATCGTCCTCGTAGGTGAGCATTCCTTCCTCGATGGCAAGATCCTCGGCGTGCTTCAGCACCTCGTAGATACCGCCGCGGGCTTTAATCGATCCGGAGATCGGAAGCTCGCTGTCCAACTTCGCCCACAAGTGTCCCGTCACGGGCGTGTTGTACCGGGCAGCTATCTCGTCCAACGCACCCGGGATCCCCACCAGCGGGGACTCCAGTATTCCTGCCGTCGCGCGAGTCTCGGGAAACGCCTCCTCGAGGTACGGTGCAAAGCGGCGCAGCCGCTGGGTGGCGTCAACGATATCTGCGGCTGTCAGGCCCACATCAGGGAGAGCCTCAGCCACGGAACTTGCGGCGGGATTGAACCAGGTGACTTCTTGGAGGGCAAGCAGCTTATCGATGATGGCGTCATCGGCCTGCCACTGGGCGACCGTCTTTCCTCCGAATGTCGTGGGCATGTGAGTCCTTTCAGTGGAGGCAGAGTTTGGTTGTGGACATATTCTGTCAAACAGCTGTCAGAAGCATGGTCTCAATGGGTTCGACCAGCCAGATTTCGAACGGGTCGTCCTTGATTGCGGCACGAGCTAGCGGGATTAGCGCATCATAGGCTTCGCGCGATTCGAAAGTAGCAATTCCCACGAGTGCATCGCTGCGTGAATCAGTCAGTATCTGGGATGATACGAACCCGTCATTACCCGCCATGGCTGCACCAAATCGTTGCATAGATTCGATCATGACCGCTCGGTGATCGGGCCGTGGATGGTGCACAGACATCAGGACAACGCTCATAGCTTCATAGTGCCCAGCACACGTCGGCTGCGTCAACGCTTCTTTAGCTCTAGAATCGGTGGGGCTAACAGCCGTTGTTTCTACTGTCCTTGCTGAACAGGAGATCTCGTGCAATGTGATCGCTGGGCTGCATCACGATCACTTACTTGTACCTGTTTCACGAACTGAACAAGCGGTCGCGTTGATCCTACAAATGAGAACGTCCTCAAATGCGCTAGATAGCGCGTTTACCGCGCCATCTTCTTAACCACTTCAACCGGCAAGAACCCGAGCATCAGAACAATCAGACATCAACTCCTATCTAAAAATCCCGATACCTATCGTGTATCCTGAAATTCCGATATGAGGAGGTGAGTAATGGTAACGCGTAAGGCGACACTTCGAGTTCCAGCCGATTTTGGACTTGCCGTACAACAAGCTCGGATGGCCCGCGGTCTGTCTCAGACTGAGTTAGCCGAACAACTTGACGTATCTCAGAGCGCTATCAGTGAACTGGAAAGTGGTAAGTCCACCATTCATTTGCGGCGGCTTCTACAGATGGCGCAACTGACGGGCGTTGAATTCACTGCTACGTGGGAGGACAAGGATGAAACTCGCTGTTGAACTCTATGGCGAAATCATCGGCAACCTAGAAGGTGACGCTCGGACATTCGACTTTAAGCCTACTCCTGAAGGAATTGAGCGTTTCGGTTCAAACAGCTCGATACTGTCCGTGTCCATCCCACTTTCGCACACGCCACGGCGAGATCATGCCCGCCGCCGCCGCAATTGGTTCGCGGAGTTGCTTCCGGAGGGCGATCAGCTCGACTTTATGCTCGCTCAAGGCGCTTTGCACCGAGATGACGTTCCGAGCTTTCTTGCACGGTACGGGCGAGACGTTGCCGGTGCACTTCAAATTTGGAATGTTGACGACCCTACAGAGCCAAGAGTTCCGGCCCTCGCCCGCCTCTCGGAATCAGACGTGTGCGAGCTCTTGAAAGACCCCCTTCGGTCACCTCTAGGCAATCAGGAACACGCAGGAAAATCTTCTCTCGGCGGGGTCCAACCGAAGATTGTTCTCACGAAAACGAACCACGGATGGGCTCAGGCACTGGGAGGATACGCGACTACTCATATTCTTAAGCCGCAGTTGCAGGGACACCTGAGTTCTGTCATCTTCGATGAGGAGTACGGGGCCCGCTTGTGCCGGCGGATAGGTCTTGCTGATTTCTCTACTGAAATTCAATCGTTCGATGGACTCCCAACGCTGGTGGTCGAGCGGTATGACCGTAACAGCGGGAGACGCGTTCACCAAGAGGATTTCAACCAAATTCTCGGAGCTCACGGTAATGAAAAGTATCAAGAGCTTGGCGGAATTGTGAGCCTAAAGCGAGTGGCTGAAACGATCAAGCGTTACACATTAGACGCGAGCTTGCGCCGGTTAGCGCAGATGGTCATCCTGTCAATTGCTGTCGGCAACCTAGATATGCATACGAAAAACCTCGCGCTCCTTCATTCGCAGGAGGGGAACGTTACGCTTGCTCCGGCATATGATGTAGTACCTCAGGTTCACATGAACAATGACGGCAAACTCGCCCTATCAATCAACGGGGTGTACCGCCATCGCGACATCACTCGCGACGATCTTATAGCGGAATTGGACGTATGGGGAGTTAGACAAACCAGTCTTCTCGTTGATAGAACCCTTAGAGGGCTCGCGAGCATCGTCACCAAAGAGGAGCCTATCGTGGGAGCATTTCCCAACCTTCAAAATCAGATCTTGGAGACCATCAGCAATCTCCAAACAGGGCATGCGGCAGGACTCCAGCGATGATTTGATCGGCGGTGGCCCACTCTCTTTCTAGGCGGGCCGCCGCCGGGCACCGAAAGATCCGCGCGCTTATGTCGCAACCGCTCAGTGGGCTATTTCGTGCGACTGTTGTTTTCGCGTCACTTCCGGCGTCACGTCCAGCCTACTGCGTCATGGCGAACCAGTGGGCCCACCGCGAAGATCCACGATTTGGTAACGGAAGGCTGGGGGCTACCTGAGCGAGTGCCGGCCAATTGTGCCGTTGCGATTGCGCTTGGGATTCTCCGGCGTAGCGTAGCCGCATGACCCAACAGAAAATGAACATCAAGAAGCTGGGTCAGGCTGCTACCGTGGCACTGGCCCTCATATCCGTGAGTACGGTGAGCGCTTGTTCATCAGCTCAAGAAGCTGATCCAACACCCAGCCCAACCACAAGTGAAACAACTCCAAGCGCGTCCCCAACGCCAACCGAGGCCGCGACTCCAACGCAATCCTCCGAGCCATCTCCCACGAGTGACGAGGGAGGCGGCACTGACGATGGAACGGCCCCGGCCCCAACCGGCCCAGGCAATCTCTGCACTGCGGACCAGCTGGAGGCCAGCCTTGGGGAGGGTGACGGAGGCGGTGCGGGCCATTCCTACCCGACCCTCATCCTGACAAACACGGGCGATACCGCGTGCGAGACGCGCGGCTACCCCGGGGTCTCATTCGTTGTGAACGGCGATGGCACCCAGCTTGGAGCCGCAGCCGAACAAGACTCCTCAGGCGCCGCGGTCACCCAACTGACCGTCGCTCCGGGAGAAGCTGTGTATTCACAATTGGATGTGGTCAACGCCCAAAACTACGATGAGGACGAATGCGATCCGCAAGCCGCAGATGGGTTCCGCATTTACCCACCGGGTGAGAAAGCCTCGATATTCGTCAAGGCCGATCAGTTCACGGGCTGCGCAAATGACAGCGTTGAACTCTTGAAGGTACAACCACTTCAACCTGCTGCCTAAACGTCGCCATAGTTTCTGGCGCAGATGGCCCCCAAAATCCGTTGATCCGCGCATGGCAACCAGCGATGATGGGAGTATGAAGGTTTCATGCCACGGGGACCCCCTTGAGGTCCACTCCCCCTTCGATGGCACTCTCGTGGGGACCGTCCCAACAGCAACGGAGCGGGATGTGGATGCCGCCGTCCGTTCTGCGCGATCTGCCCAGCGCGCATGGTCCCGCGTCGCCCCGCGCGAGCGCGCCCGGATCATCGCCCGGTTTGCCCGGCTGGTGCTCGATGAGGAAGCCCGTATTCTCAACATCATTCAACAAGAATCGGGAAAGAACCGACTCAGTGCCTTTGAGGAAGTCATGGACGTGGTGCGCCTATCCGCCTACTACGCCTCTC
>NZ_JBQCZW010000048.1:0-13169 GCF_052089425.1 Ancrocorticia sp.
GATTCGCGAGTGAGATTTCGGCACCAGCCTGCTTACGAGACGACTTACCGCTGTTGGCAATCAGGTCATACATCGTCCGATCAGGGCCCGGCAACGGCCCCACACCAGACGAAGAACCCGGCACCTTTGGTGAATCGGGTGATACGGCGTCTTCTTGGGCCTTCCTCCGGGCGGCTTGCAACGCGGTGACATGCCCGGTCGCGGCCATCGTCAACCCATCCAGTGTCAGACCGAGGGTTTTGAGGTTCCCGATCAGGTCCACACTTTCAGCTAGGTTCAGGCTAGCGACAGGCAGATCGTTGGCTCCGGCGCTCAACAATGTGATCCCGCGGCGAATTTTGTCCATGGCAGCCGTCTTGATATCACGACCCGCCACCGTGCCCTCTAGTTCCACGCTCTCCACCCCCTGTCTACTTTCCGTTGCAATGGTTGAGATCCCGTCTATACGGGAACGTCCACATCATCCTGTTTTCCAAACCTTTGTTCTACTACCTCCAGTCTAGAAGACCCCTCCCACACATTCCGATCAAGGCAAGCGCCTAGGCTGGTAGAACTATCCAGATTCAAACGATTGTTCTATACCATCCAGCCTATCGGCGCCCTCCCACATGTTTCCGCGCCCATCCACAGGCCTGATTCTGGGGACACCACGAGCTACGCAGCTGCAACCACAACGCAGAGAAGAGAAAAATGCCAAGGTACGGAGTCAGGCAGAGAACGATTGACCGACTAGCGGTCGGCCGACCCTAGCCGAACGCTACGTGAAGTGGTCTGTTTTGGTGGAAGCGGCTGTGTAGTGCGAGAGCAACCGCTTCAAGATCCCCGGCCAGCCAACCATGCAGATCGGTATGGTTTAGGAAAGAGCTGACGTCACAGTCCGTTCGTGGGCCGCTGGCACTGAGTCCCCGCAGTTGATCGGTCGCCCAGAGATGGTATCGAGCAGATCAGGCTTTAGTTGGCCAATTCTGGTCCGAGGGTCGGAGGTCTCAATCCACATGCGAATCGAGCGTTCGGTCGCTCAGTTCTACTGATACGGATTCTCGACTCGCGCGCCGAGGATCGGCGCTCCGGTGTTGAGGTCTTCTGTCAGTACCCGGGAGCAGCGCGCGCGTTTCGCGGCGCAAACGATCAGCGAATCCCAATATGACAATTGCGCGGAGTGGACTGTCTCGATCGCCTCGCATACCAGATCATAATCAAGCGGCGCCATTCGCAGGTTCCCAAGATTGTTCACCACTTCGGCGGCTTGTTGAGCTCCCAGCGGAGTTGCGAGGTTCCGGGTTACTGTTACGTAGAACTCGCCGAGGACTTGCGGAGATACCACGAGATCTCGGGAATCGTCATTCAGAATGTCGGGTGATCGGGCACGTTTTGTTGCAGAGGAGACGCTTGTATCGAATGCGTAGACAAGAACGTTGGTGTCCACGAACTGTCTGTCAGTCATACAGGTCCCCGCGGGTCCACGTCCTACCTCCGCTAGAGGCTGTGGATTCATGAGCCAACTCAATGATCCGCTGACGCGCCGTTCGCTGGAGGTCTATTCCGCTCGCGTAGTCTTCAATAAAATCCCGAACTAAGGCGTTCACACTCGTTCCACCAGCAGTGGCTCGCACACGAGCCTGCCGCAGCGCTTCGAGCATGGGGCGCATTTTGGCGCTGGTTTCGGCTAGTTCAACGCTGGGGATGGAATTGGGCATGACGCTGCTAAGGCCGAGTTGTGATCAGCGCAACCAGAGCCGCGTTCGTTGCAACTGCGCCTTAACATCCATGCGCGGGACCCTTCTTCGCGTAAGGAATTTCTACGCCGGCGAGGGCAGATGGCTGAGAAGAGAACAGAGTATTCCGGCTGCGGACGAATTGCCCAAGTATGCACAACGTGCGTAGTCGTACTCTAAGTACACATGAGTACACCGAGTACACAGGAGTACACTAAGTACACAAGAGTACACATAGTGCATAGCAGTTCATAAAGGGGAAGCGATGACCGCTGACACGTTGAATCCATTTCGTCCATCTGCAGGTGCTGAGCCCCCACAGTTGATCGGCCGTCGAGGGATGCTGGACGAGTTCAATTACGGTCTTGCAATCCGCTCAGGGGCACCTGGGCTACTGACTATCTTTACTGGAGCGAGGGGCGTGGGGAAGACAGTCATGCTCGGCGAGGCGGAGAACATGGCGCGGTTACAAGGCTGGGTTGTGATATCAGAGACGGCAACGCGCGGCCTTCTTGGGCGGATCGGCGAGTCGATGCGGTCTGCGGCTAATGAAATCGACGGCGGTACGGCGTCACGGAGAATCACCGGAATCAGCGCGGCTGGCTTTTCCATCAGTACACAACTCGCGCCGGAGCAACAGACCGGATTGCGCGAGCTCGGCGAACAGCTACTTCACCTCGTGGACGAACAGAAAACAGGTGTGTTGATTACTCTCGATGAGATACAAGGCGCGGATCGAAATGAACTGGCCCAGTTGGCTGCTTCCGTTCAGCATTTTATCCGCGGAAACCTTCCCATTGCTTTGGTTTTCGCGGGACTGCCTGCGGCAGTGTCTGATCTGCTCAATGAAGGTGTTGCAACGTTCCTTCGCCGTGCCGATCGGATTGATTTACATGCGGCTTCTATCGATGAAGTGGAGGCCTCCTACCGCCACACGTTTGCTAGCCTCGACCACCCGCTAGACATTGCACTCATCAGGCGTGCCGCGGAATCGACGGGAGGATATCCGTTCCTGATTCAACTAGTTGGCTACCATGTATGGCAACTAGCAGAGGCCAGCGATGCTTCCTTGACTGCGGATGGCGTTGAGATGGCGTTAGCCTCCGCCCACCAGCGCAACGCTCGCATGGTAATAGATGCGGCGCTATCCACGGCTTCGCCCAAGGATCTCGATTTTCTTCGCGCTATGGCGAAGGACGATGGAGCATCTTCTACCGCGGATATTGGCCAACGGTTAGGCGATAAGAAAAACACTGTGAGCAACTACCGTGCACGGCTCATCGACGCCGGTTTGGCGCAACCAGCCGGTCGCGGTCTCATCGATTTTGCGATTCCCGGTTTGCGCGAGCATCTCCGGAAGGCCTAAAGCACCCGTAGCGGCATCATCGATACCGCCCTAGAGCTGAGCCCCAGTGAGATCCGCAGTAGCCGAATCGTCTACGCCCAGTGCTTCGAGCATGGGGCGCATTTTGGCGCTGGTTTCGGCTAGTTCAACGCTGGGGATGGAATCCGGCATGATGCCTCCACCAGCAAACAAGCGAATAGAGCGCCGATCCTCGGCCAATTGCCCGCAGCGTAGAGCGATCCCAAATTCGCCCGAGCCGGCGCGATCGATCCAGCCGACGGGGCCAGAGTAGCGGCCACGCTGGGTGCCTTCGAGCTTTTTGAGGAGGTCTGCGGCCAGCATGGTTGGGGTGCCACAAACGGCGGCGGTGGGGTGAAGGGCATCGGCGATATCGAGCGCACTCCCGCGGGAGATCGTGGCGGTCACATCGGTGGCAAGATGAACCACGTTGGGAAGTTCGAGAAGGAACGGCTCGGCCGGCACATCCAATTCGTTCGCCAGAGGCGCGAGCGCACGAGCCACAGATTCCACGGCAAAGTGGTGCTCGTTGCGATTCTTCACCGAATCGAGCAGCTCCTGACCTGCCCCCGGTGATGCGGTGCCAGCCAAGACGCGCGAACGCACCTTCCCGGAATCGGCGGCGGCCAGCATTTCGGGAGTGGCGCCAATGAGTCCGTCTGCCGCAAACACCCACGTGGAGCCGTAGCGATCCCGTAGTTGTTGAGCAAGAAAACGCTCATCGATCGGAGACTCGGAGGTAACCAGAATATCGCGCGACAGCACAACCTTCGACGCTGCACCGGCCTTAAGCTCCTCGATGAGCTGATCCAACGACGCCCGCCACCTGCTCTGCGTCATCCTGCCCGGAGCCGTTCGCAGGCCGCCCGGTGAAGTAACGGGTTCTTTCGTAAGAAATAGTTCCGCTGGCGAGGCCGGGTCCGCGGGCGCTGCGGGTTTGATGGGCGAGGCCGAGTCCATGGGCGACGCCGGGTCCCCGGGCACCACAGGTTCGATCGACGGCACCGGACCCCGGGGCACACCCGCAACCCGCGCCGTCACAACCACAGCCTCGCCACCACGGCGCACCACCGCGATCTCGGGAACGGCCACGAAGCCGGGCGTCCCCTCGGCAAAACCAAAGGATGCGATGGCGAACGGGGCGCGCTCTGCCCACGAATACCCAGAAGAATTGTTCACGGTGGCCGCATCGGCAAGCCCGGCCCACATCCGCGACGCCTCGCGCATGGCGTGTTCGCCCACGGCATCGATTCTGGCCGCCTCGCCCCAGCCCACAATCTCCATGTCAGAGCCGAGCCACGCCAGCAGCCCCGCAGGCTCGGGAACAACGTCCAGAAGATTGGCCGGGGCGCCATGGAACAGCTGAACATCAACGATAAGAGAGGAGCGGCTCCCCTGACGCGTGGACCGTGCGGACCCCATGGACCTTGTGGACAATGACCTGTACTCCTTGATCGGCGGCTACTCCCTGACCGGCTGCCCACATATCCTAACCGCAACGGGTGGAAAAGGCACCGTCGCCCCACCTGAAGGAATTTATCTTCACATCAAGTAATCTTGGGTCATGCGCAATTCGGATGGAGTACGCGACGAAGTTGATGGCATCGTTGCAGCTTGGGGGCGGGAGCGGACGGATTTTGATCCGGAGCCGCTTTCCGTGTTTTCGCGCCTGCTTCGGCTGGATCGTCATATCGATCGGATGCGGCGCCAAGCCTTCTCGAAGTACGGCATCGAATCCTGGGAATTCGAGATGCTCGCGGCCCTGCGCCGTCAGGGCGAACCCTACCGCCTCACCGCTGGCCGCCTAGTTCAGGAGACTCTCGTCTCCTCCGGCACGGTCACCAACCGCATTGACCGCATGGTGACGCACGGTTATGCCGAGCGCCATCCGGACCCCAACGATCGGCGGGTCGTCCACGTTCAAGCCACCGCGCGTGGCGTTGAGCTTGTGGACGCCGCGATGGCCGATTTGCTGGAGGCCGAGCAGCGCAAGCTAGAAGATATGGCGGCGCAGGACCAGCGAGAATTGGCCGATTTGCTTCGCCAGCTTCTCGCACACTTCGAGCGCGAGGGCTGATTAACGACGACGACGGAACCTTGCGTACGTACGGAGCGTCCCGTCGTCGAAAATAATCCGTACTCAGGACGCAGAATCTTGCATTAAGCGGCTTTCTTGAACACGGACGTGAGCTTGACGCGCTCGCCCACGTGGAGGATGGAGCGTTCGTAGATCTTGCCCGCAAGCATGCCAAGAAGCGGGATGGCGATCACCGTGAGACCAATGGCCAGCACCTGCTCCCACACTTCCACGCCTCCAACGGCCGCGCGCATCGGCATGAGGTAAGGCGAGAAGGCCGGGATATAAGACAGCACCTTCGTGAGGGTCGCATCGGGCTGGTAGGGCACAAGATACATCGCAACGTAAAGCGGGATGATCTGCAGGAAGATGATGGGGGTCTGAACGGCACCCACATCCTCTTGGCGCGATACCGTGGCGGACAGCCCGCCGGTGATAGACGCGAAGGTGAAGTATCCCAAAATGATCCACACGAGCATCATGGGTACATAACCCCAGATACCGAGGGCTCCGAACGCGGTGAATAGGTTGCCAATATCCTCGAGTAGCCCCGCGATAGCAAGCCCGCCGAGCATCCCCAGCAAATACAACAGGAGAATAACGAGCATGCCGGAGCCAATGCCGAGGATCTTGCCCATGAGCAGGGTGCGCGGGCGCACGGTAGTCAGCAGGATTTCCACGACTCGGCTCGATTTTTCTTCAACAACGCCGGCAGACAGCACCGAGATGCCCATGATGGTCATGAGGAAGAGAATCATGATGGCCGCCATACCCACCGCGTAGCCGATGGGGTTCGCGCTGATGGCGTCTTCCGAGACGTCTACGTGCTGAATAGTGAGCAGCGAATCGAGGCTCGCCACCAGTTCAGGGCTGGCGCCGGGATCTTCGCTTGTAATGTACTTGGCCGTGGCAACAACCACTAGGTCGCGGACGGGGCTGTCTGAATTGCCGGAGGAGATGGTGGGAGATGCAGGATCGCCCGAAACAATCGCCTCAAAATTGGCATCTTCTTCGTTGTAGGCGGTTTCGGGATCCGTTTCCCCGATGTCCTCCAGCTCAACGCCTGGGGTGTCCGAAAGGAATTCGCCAAGCGGTGCCGCCTCGGTGGTGATACCAACGGTGTAGAGGTCCGCGCTGGGATCGGGAGTTTCATCGCCATCGTCCAACAGGAATCGCCCAACGATTCCTGCGATGAGGAGCAGCGCCACGATCACGGCGGTGGAAATCCGCATGGATCGTGTACCGAGCAGCGTGGTGAATTCGCGTTTAACAACCAGTCCTAGCATGCTTAGGCTCCCTTCTTCCGGCCGAACCATCCCCGCTTTTTGGGTTCCTCCGTCTTATCCGGTTCCTCGTCAGGCGTGACTACCACGTTGTTGAAGAGTTCGGAGAGGTGTGGGCGGCGCGGCGCAAACTCGTGCACGGGGCCGGCGGCCATGAGGGTTCGGAGCACATCTTGATCACTGACCCCATGTGGCGGCGTGAAGACGAAGCGGGTGACGCCATCGCGGGCGGGAGCCTCCGCCGTGCCCGCCAGAGGATCGGGTTCCAGCGAGATCCTGAGCGGCTGGAGCGCCGCAGCCGCATCGGCCTGAGAAAGGCCTACGGCGGCAGCGAATTGTTCGGCATCGGTGGTGCGAAGTTCGTCCACGGTACCCTCGGCAACCATCGAGCCTTGGGAAATGATGCCCACGCGTTCGCTCAGGCGCTCCACAAGGTCCAACTGATGGGAGGAGAAAATGACGGGCGCGCCCGTGGCCGCCTTCTCTTGAAGAACGTTGCTCATCACCTCCACAGCCGTGGGGTCCAGCCCGGAGAATGGTTCGTCCAGAATCAGGAGGTCAGGATTGTGGACGAGTGCTGAAGCTAGTTGCACGCGCTGCTGATTACCTAGCGAGAGCTTCTGAACATTGTCATCACGGCGCCATGCGATCCCCAGCCGTTCGGCCCACTTGTCCGTGTTTTCGCGGGCTGCAGCCTTGTCTAGACCGTGGAGCCGCGCCAGATACTCCAGCTGTGGCCCAACCTGCATACGCGGGTAGAGCCCGCGTTCGGATGGCATGTAGCCGATACGCCGGCGCGTGGCAAAGTCTAAAGGCGTGCCGTTCCACTCCACCTCGCCCGATTCGGCGGCCATCACACCCATCATGATGCGCATCGCCGTAGTTTTTCCGGCACCGTTGGATCCCACGAAACCGAAGATCTCTCCCGGATTCACATGGAAACTCAAGTTGTCGAGTGCCTTCAGGCTCCCGAAGGTCTTGTTTAACTGACGGATCTCAAGCATGGATTCCCCTGTCTGTTCGGCCACGAACCTACCAGAGTACAGGGCATTGGTCACGAGTTTGCGAAATGTCCGTAACGGGCGGTGAAGCTGGAGCGTTACTCGGTTACGTCGCGGCTGGCGATCCGGGGATTGCGTTCCATCGATCGCAGGCCGAGCCACAGAAGATTGACCACATGGGCGGCTGTGACTTCCTTGGATGGCTCCTGCTCATCTACCCACCATTGGCCGATCCGTGCGATGGCTCCTGCTAGAAGCTGGCCGTAGATCGGAGATGTTCGGGGGTCCAGTCCCTGCTCCTCCAGCACGGGAGCCAGCAATTCGGCTACCTGTTCGGCAACGTCAGCCATGACGGTGGTGAACGTTCCACCGGAAACTGCGGCGGGGGATTGGTGCGAGAGCAGGCGGAAGCCGTCCGCATTCGATTCGATGTAGTCCAGAAGAGAGAGCACGATACGTTCCAGCATGTCCCGTGGATGGAGGCCCGGGCGCATCTGGGCGCTCAACATATCGGATAGGTGCGTGACCTCGCGATCAACGATCACTTGATACAGCCCCTCCTTACCTCCAAAATGCTCGTACACAACGGGCTTGGACACGTTGGAGGCTGAGGCGATTTCCTCGATCGAAACGGCGTCGTAACCGCGCGCCCCGAAAAGCTCGCGGGCGATTCCGATCAGTTGCTCGCGGCGCTGAGCACGCGACATCCGCACGCGCTTGGGAGATCCATCAACAGGAGGCGTATTCATACCCTCCATTATGTCAGCCGGGCAAAGGCTGGGCACGGGTTCGGTGTTGTTGGTTTGTAAGCGGTCTGACTTAGAAAATGTGATGGCGAACATCACATTCCATAGGTACCGTTAGTTTTACGGAAGTGTATCTCGGACTGATCTGCGCGAACACGTAGTTTCGTCCGTTTCGCTCTACTTTTGAAATTTAGGAACTATTGGAGGAAACAAGTATGCGAGTATTCAAGAAATCTATTGCTTTCGTGAGCGGAGTTTTTTTTGGCATGCTCTCTAGCGACAGCTCCCCCGGGCGCTGAATCAGATGCGTCGAGCACTTCAGAGACGGAGTCCGAGATGACGACGATTGTGGGTGGCACAACTCAATCCATCGATCCCACTCGCTGGGACTACGTTCCGCCTTCCGACGAAACCGCAGAGGGTGTAGAACCCTTAGACGCTAACGGTGGCGAGCCAATCGGAGGCTTCACGATCAACGTGAATGGTGTACCGATCGGAATTCCAAAGATGATTCTTCGGCACAATATTAAAGGGACGAAGTTGAAAGTGAACACTGAGGAGGCAAGGATCGAGACAACTGGGGCAACGGTGTGTAACTATCGTTTTGATTTCCAAAATCGCTATGGCAAGAAGATATATAAGACTAACAGCACCGGCGTTTATTCGAAATGTACAATTAATTCCGGTTGGGTCAAGAACTCCTATGCGCCTTTCACTGCGAAAAGAGGGGTTCAGTGTGTGCGGTTGTTCTCGAATGGCGTGTTTGTGGGAGAACAGTGCCACAGTATTGTTCCCTAGAAATAGAGTAATAGACCCATAATTGAGTGAAATCAAAATGATAAGGTGATTCCCTTGACGGTCTTACGGAAGATATTTTCTGCCATCTTCCCGGTGCTGTGCCTGATTTCGATTGGTTGTTTGATCGCAGCTATCAACTGGGTAGGTACCGCGGGAGGGTTCCTGAATGATCCTGATTCAGACCCAGAGCTTTTGAGATTAGTGATAGAGCGAGTTCAGCGTGGTACAGGTTATTTGATTATCAGCGTTGCGACCGCATTCGCGGCTGTGGGCATTCGCTGGTTGACGACGGTGAACAGGTGTGACGTGGACAGATTGCAGGAGCGACAGACGGATGGACGCGACCAAGAATTCGATGACTCTAGAGCCTCGGTTCCCGGTAACAAGGTGAGCTAAGTTCCCTAGCTGACATTGAGCTGCTTTCTATTGAGACATTGACGATTAGAACAAGCGAAGCGCCCGCACGAGTACCTACCCCTTCGAGGTACTCGTGAGGGCGCCGCGCGTGATTGCTACTTGGCTTCTGGGACCGATTCGTCCTTGGGTGCCTTATCGAAACGGTCGCCCCCAATCCACGTAATGATCAGGACGGTTGCGATATAGGTGCACAGACGGACCGCATCGGGAATACCGTTCCACGATTCGTTCATCCACATGCCGAACCATTCGCCACCCACAGCTTGGAATCCAAGGAACCAAAGCACTAGTGCGGCTACGCATCCGAGCGATCCCCACTTCTTGGACGCGTAGAAATCAGCATCGCTCTTGCTTGCCGTACGAGCCATCTTGTAGGCACCGAACAAGCATGCACACATGATGAACGTCTCAAGCAAGATGACGCCAATGTAGGCGGCATGCCATGCCCATTCCCAAGGAATGGCCCGGTACTCGATGGTCAGCCCAAGATCTGGCCGGCGCGAATCCATCGCGAGGACGTGCTGAACGAATTGGAAGTTCGTGTTGTAGTCCGTTACGTTTCCGAAAACTACCAACAGGGCAAATAGGCCAACTGTTGCCACCAAGAGTGCCTTCGCGTAACGAATAGTTTTGGTGGTAGTAATGATGTCTTTCCTCATATCACACTCCCCGAATCGTTCTAGTGGGCACCTTTGTCCCACGGCCACAGAACGATCCGACGGGCAGAGCGTAACAGTTTTCGGTCATAACTTGAACCATTCAAGTTTAGGAATGTTGGCACGTGTAACAGCCCACACGTTGATCGAGAATTATGCTCGCGAGCGATCTCCCGTTAGAATCGTTCCGTTCACAATCCGCCTTGGTGTAATGGCAGCACACGGGTCTTTGGAACCCTTAGTCCAGGTTCGAGTCCTGGAGGCGGAGCTGGATGATCTCGGATGGAGAGGATCTGCCGTGGAGCAACGCCCAGCCGCAGTCATCGTTCTAGCCGCCGGCGCTGGCACGCGAATGAAATCGGCAACCCCGAAAGTTCTTCACGAAATGTGTGGGCGCACCCTGCTGGGCCATGCGATTCACGCGGCGCGTGGGTTGGACCCGGAGCAGGTCGCCGTCGTCGTCCGTCATCAACGTGATCGAGTAGCCGAACATGCCCTCGACGTTGATCCGAACGTCATCATTGCCGATCAAGACGAAATCAAAGGGACCGGGCGTGCCGTCTGGTGCGGACTTGAGGAGCTTCCCGCGGATCTGGAGGGCCCGGTTGTGGTGATGGCTGGCGATACGCCGCTGCTCAACACCGAAACGCTCGCGGAACTCGTGAACCATCTGGGGTCAAACGCCGTGACTGTGCTGACCACGAACGTTCCGGACTCAACCGGGTACGGGCGGATTCTGCGCGACGAATCCGGGGCGATCTGCGGCGTGGTGGAACACACGGACGCGACTGCCGAGCAGCGCAAAATCCATGAAATCAACACGTCCACCTACGCATTCGATGCCGCCTTCCTGCGTGAGAATCTTGGCAATCTCGGTGCCGCGAATGCTCAGGGCGAGATGTACCTGACGGACATCGTGGAGTTGGCTTCGCGTTCCGGGGCAGGTGTTGGCGATCTCGTGCTGGGCGATTCGTGGCTGGTTGAGGGATGCAATGATCTTGCCCAGCTGGCGACTTTGCGCACTGAAATGAACCGGCGGATCGTTCACAAGTGGATGGTCAGTGGTGTGAGCATCGTTGATCCTGCCACAACCTACATCGATGTGGATGTGGAAATTGAAGCGGATTGTCGCATACTTCCGGGAACGATTTTGGATGGCCGGACGCGTCTAGCATCTGGAGCAATTGTGGGGCCGGGCCAATACACTGATACAACGGTAGATGAAGGATCGGTTGCCTGTCATGTGGTGGCAACCGGGGCGCACATTCCAGCGGGAACTACGGTCCCGCCTTATTCGATCGCAAAGCGGTAGAAGGTAGAAGTAGGGAGCTTCCATGACCGGGATGCAAGTATCCAACGATAAGCGACTCAAGCTGGTAACTGGGCGGGCGCATCCTGAGCTCGCTGAGCAGGTGGCGGAGGAGCTCGGCATCGATCTGCTTCCCGTTTCCGCCTACGATTTCGCGAACTCGGAGATCTACGTGCGGTTCGAGGAATCGATCCGCGGTGCCGATGTGTTCATCCTTCAGTCCCACCCAGCGCCCATCAATAAATGGATCATGGAACAGCTCATCATGATCGATGCTGCCAAGCGCGCATCTGCCAAGCGGATTACTGCCGTCACACCGTACTATCCCTACGCCCGCCAAGATAAGAAGCACCAGGGGCGCGAGCCGATCTCTGCCCGCCTTGTGGCGGACCTGTTCAAGACGGCCGGCGCTGATCGCATCATGAGCGTGGATCTGCACGCGGCGCAGGCGCAGGGCTTTTTCGACGGCCCGGTGGACCACTTGTGGGCGATGCCAACGCTTGTGGAATACGTGAAAACCAAGGTAGATCCTGACCAAACCGTTGTGGTTTCACCAGATGCCGGGCGTATCAAGGTGGCCGAGCAGTGGGGCAACCGCCTAGGCGGGGTGCCACTGGCGTTCGTCCACAAGACCCGCGACATCACGCGCCCCAATCAGGCCACATCCAACCGCGTTGTTGGTGACGTTGCCGGGCGCACCGCCGTGATTGTTGACGATCTCATCGATACCGCCGGAACCATCTGCGGCGCCGTACGCGTTGTCCTAGAAGCTGGTGCGAAGGACGTGATTGTTGCGGCAACACACGGCGTCCTTTCGGATCCCGCCGTACAACGCCTGCAAGCCTCCGGGCTTCGCGAACTGGTTGTTACTGACACACTTCCCATCGAGGATGCCAAGCGCTTCCCCGAACTGACCATCCTCCCCATCGCGCCAGTTCTGGCCAAGGCCATTGACGCCGTGTTTGAGGACGATTCCGTGGCCGAAATCTTTGATGGGGATGCTGGTTAGACCTGCTGGGGTTTGGGCTGTTGTGGTTTGGACCGCTGTGTTTTGGATTGTGCGTCAGTTTCTTGTTTATAGCTCGTAATAGCGCAGTCGGTCTGGAATATGCGGGGCACCCTCGTAATCCGAGCTGACCCCCCTTCTATGGTCTGAAAACTTGCGGTATCCGGATTGGTATACCATGCGGTAGTGTGATCTCATGTCTGCTACAACAGTGAAAGTGTCGGCTGAGCTGCGGGACAGAATTAATCACGAGGCACGAGCTCGTGGGACCACGGCAGCCAGCTTGATCGAGGTAATGCTGGACGATTATGTTCGGCGTCAACGTATGGAAGCTTTCGGTGCGGCGATCCGAGGCGCTGACGAGGCCTATTGGGATGAGTTTCATGAGTGGGATGTGACGCTTAGCGACGGATCCCCTGATGAGTAACCTCCATCGTGGAGAGGTTGTATGGGCCGAGCTGGATCCAGTCCGCGGGCGCGAACAGGCGGGGCGGCGTCCAGTTCTTGTTATCGCCAGCGATCTGTATCTAGAACAGGCAGATACGTTAGCGATCGTGGTCCCTGCCACCACGGTCAACCGGGGATGGCCCAATCACGTTCAGTTGCAAGGTCCGCACGTCGGCCTTGCTGAGCCGACCTTTGCCATGACGGAACAACCGCGAACAGTGACCCGAGATCGCCTTGGGCGTCGTATCGGCGTAGTGAATGCGGCTACCATGCGTGAGGTCGATGGTTGGTTGAGAGATTTCCTAGCATTGCCAAGAAAACATGGTGGCTAGATACCTTGATTGGTGAGCT
>NZ_JBQCZW010000049.1:0-12792 GCF_052089425.1 Ancrocorticia sp.
CGGATCGACGCCGGTCGGAGCCACCAAGCCCTCACGTAGCTTCTACATCGCGAGGGCTCTTTTCTTATCCCTAGTCGGTTTCAGTGCTTCCGCGTACACTGAGGGCATGTCCATGAACGTCGCAGAAGTCGAGCAGGCGCTCCTTGCTCTCGATCAACATGACCGCGCTGTCGTGATCCATCGAGGTCTGCAAAGCCTCGACGCCGAGGATGTAATCGCGGATCAAGTCGAGGTCGACGCGGCTTGGCGCACTGAACTTCGGCGCCGCATTGACGAAATCGAGGGCGGCACGGTCGAATTGCTGGACGTGGATGAGTCACACGCCCAATTGCGCGCCGAGTTGGCGGCCCGCCGCAAGTGAGGCCGGACAAGCGCGAGCACCCCGAAGCGAGAGATGAACTCCGCAAAGCCGCGTACTGGTACGACGACCGTGAAACAGGTCTGGGTGAGAGCTTCTACGACGCCGTTGACGAGGCAATAGCCCGCATCTATGACTGGCCGTGCTCAGCGCCCGTATTCCCGGGCTGGACGGATACGCCAACGGTGCGCAGCATGGCGGTCGCGGTGTTCCCGTATCGCGTGCTCTACTACCTCACCAGCACCAGTTTCGTGGTTGTCGCATATGCACACAACCGGCGCGAACCACGCTATTGGCAGCACCGACTCGACCGCTGATCGCGCGAGATGGGTCTGAGTGTAACTCGTCGTTGCGTTCGGCCGCAGGACAGGCGTTGTGCAAGATGGGCTTTGCCGTCGTCGTCAAAAACTCACCACGAAACGCCAGCGTCCATAACCTGCGAACCCCAAGCATGCTGACGGCCTGCTGGTACTCGTGCTCGCCGGGATCAAGACGGGTACCGCCTCATCGCTGTGGGATTACGAGGCGACCGGAGATCCTGTGCCAGTGGTGGGCGAGCTCAGCATTATTCTCGACGGGGCCGGTGAACCCCGGGTCCTCAGGGCGACCACACGCCCGAGAACTCTCGCGCCTTCTCCGCGCTCCGTTCAGTTCCCGACCCGTAAAGTGTTCAATTTCAGTGCCGCAAAGTGTCTGCTTTTGTGATGGTTGGTTACTTCCCCCGTGTTGCAGATCTCAAGCTCGGTGACCTCATGCGGGCCGTGGGTGCAGTACTCATAGAGGACCCAAAGGCATGCGGAAAGTCTGAGACTGCTTCGCGGGTCGCCGCCACGAAGTTCGAGATGGATGTGGATGTCACTGCCAGAGCCTCGATCGAACTGAACCCTGATCCGCGATCCACAAGAAGATATCAGTCAGGTGCTGCTGAGCCTCACGGGAGTATGTGACCCGATACTTCACAAGTCGTTCTCCACGTCGTACTTCGCCCGCAGCCCTGAGAGGTAGGTGCGCATGTCTTCGGAATTAATTGCACGAGACGGATCGGCGCGTGTCGCCTCTACCGAGGCGAGAACCTCGGTGCGTAGCCACCGTTCGACGGCTTCTTCTTGCGAGAACAGGGCGCGTAAACCATCACGGACGACTTCGCTCTCGCTCGCGTAAGCTCCTGACGCGACGCGTTCTTTCAAGGCGTCGGCCATATTGTTGGGAAGGGTAATGCTGAGTTGCTTCGTCGTGCGCATAATCAAGCCTCTCTTTCAGTATGACTAAATCCTACACGGGAATCCTATCGATCTCCGAGAATCGTGTGGGAGGCATGGCTTAAAGTGTGAGGCATGAGCACACAGCAGTTCCCACCGTATGATCCTTCCCGCCAACCGCTTGGCCAGTCAGCATTCGATCAGACCGGATACTTGGGTGGGCCGATGGCCGCGCAGCCACCGAGAACCCCCTTTTTCAAGAAGGCATGGTTCTTGCTAATCATTGCACTGCTCTTCATTGTGGGAGGCGCTACTGGCGGGCTCCTCAGTATGAATAGCTCCGGCGATGACGCCAGTACGCCGGCAGAATCCGCCGCCCCCACCCAGAGCGCCGAACCGGTGGAAACTGTATCCCCAACGCCGGACACGGAGCCCTCCACCGAGCCTGCCACCGCCACCCCGGCTGCTCCTTCCGCTGATGTCCCATCTGAGTATGAGGATGCCCTGTTCGCGGCAGAGTCCTATTTGGCGGCGTTGAACATGAGTAAAGCCGGGCTCTTCGATCAGCTAACCTCCGAATATGGCGAAGGCCTATCTGAGGATGCGGCTCAGTACGCCGTTGACACCATCGATGCGGATTGGAACGCGAATGCCCTAGCAAGCGCCGAAAGTTACGATTCGTGGGCGAACATGAGCAAGATGGAGCTCTACTTTCAGCTCACATCCGAATACGGCGAGCAGTTCACCGAGGATCAAGGTCAATACGCCATCGATAATATCAACGCGAACTGGAAAGAAAACGCTTTAGGATCCGCAGAATCGTACCAAGAGATGGGGCTAACATCGGCGGAGATCTATGACCAGCTCATCTCCGAATACGGTGGCCAATTCACCGCAGATGAAGCTCAATACGCCATCGATAATTTGGGGGATTAGTCCCGAAAGATGGGCTTCGTCGTCGTTCGAAAAGACTCACTAAAAGTCCAAACTCCGTGCCCCCACAATAAGTGTGGGACCTATGTCATAAAGTGTGTGGCATGAGTCAAGAGCAGTTCCCACCAAACGCCCCCTCCAACCAGCCGACTGGCCAGTATCCCGTGTATCCGCCGCAAGGTCAGCAGTTCTCAGGCGCAGCGCCCGGACAGCCAGTACCGCCCGGATACTTTGGTGGGCCCGTTCCAACACAGCCGCCCAAAACCCCCTTCTTCAAAAAGGGGTGGTTCTGGATCACTATCGCCTTGCTCGTCATCGTGGGCGGCGTCATTGGCGGGCTTCTCAGCATGAACAGCTCCGGCGATGACGCCAGTGCGCCGGCAGGGTCCGCGGCTCCTGCTCCTGCCCCGACTGCCGAACCAGCAGAAACCGTTGCGCCGCCGCCCGCGTCCATACCATCGGATCTTCCATCCGATCTATCAGTCGAATTCCCGGAATTCTCTGATGGCAACGCCCCCACAGGAAATGAGGGGGCGCTCGCCGAAGCGGAATCCTACGTGAACTCTATGAACATGAGTAAGGCAGGGCTCTTCGACCAGCTCACGTCCAACTCCGGCACCACATTCACCGAAGCGGAAGCGCAGTATGCCGTGGACAATGTCAACGCAGACTGGAATGAGGAGGCGCTGGGGTCCGCGAAAAGCTATCGGGATAGCATGGATCTATCGACGCAAGAGATCTACGATCTGCTCGTCTCCGAGCACGGCGGTCAGTTCACCGAATCAGAGGCTCAGTACGCCATCGATAACCTCGGCAGCTAGGGCGACAGGGCCGGCAGCGGCCTCTACCTCCACTGTTCCGCCTCAGCGGAACTGCGGCGCTCGGCGAGGGCCTCCTCAATGAACTCGCGCACGATCTGCCAATTGAGCTGAGCTGCCTGCAAGTGTTCGGCCAGCTTCTCAATCTCTTCGTGCTGGGCTTGATGCTGAGCTTCGCGTTGGTTCTCATGATGGCGCCGCTGAAGTTCGTCATTCAGGCGCTGGACAGTGGTTTCGGCATCCGTAAGTAGGCGCAGCAGCTCATCATCTGTGCCGGGATGAACGGCTCCAGCTCTCTTCGAATCGAGGGATGTCATGAGGGCCCCTTGGGTAAATCAGCGAATCAGAACAGAAGGGAAATTCCCACGAGCAGAGCGGGGACTACCACGAACAGTCCAACAAGCCACACCACGACGTACAGCTTGTTCTTGGCTCCGAGGTTCCCCAGCCACTGCGCGCTACGCACAGGTAATGGGCGAAGGAACGGCAGCCCGAAGATGACGGTGGCGGCAAAGATGTTGTACAGCAGGTGCACGGCGGCCGCTGTCATGGCCGCCTGTCCCTCGCTTCCGGTGAATCCGAAGGCTGCGATCATGGCGGTCAGCGTGGTGCCAACGTTCGCCCCCACGGTGAACGGGTAGATCTGCCAGAGGGTGAACTTGCCAGAAGCGGCCAACGGGACAGTCAGGGATGTGGTGGTGGATGAGGACTGTACCAGCACGGTGATGAGCAATCCGGAGGCGATACCGGAAATCGGACCGCGGCCAATGGCGTTGTGGAACACCTTCTCGGCGGTGCCCACAAGGAGCGACTTGAGCATGTTCGAGATGAACTTGATGACCAGAAGGATAAGCGCCACACCCAGCAGGATCATGATCACGCCGGCGGCCACCGATGGCAGCACCGCGAGCGCAACATGCTCGATCAGATTGGCACCAGGCGAGGTCACGGCCGTCACGCCTGAACCGAATGAGGTAAAGACTGTGGCCACGACGCCGCCGTCGCTTCCGGTGGTGACCGATGCGAACCACTGGGAGGCGTGCTCCAGAACGCCGAACGCCATTTCCAGTGGCAGGAAGATCACCACGGACAAGATGTTGTACATATCGTGCACGGAAGCGGCAGAGAAGGCCCGCCGGAACTGTTCACGGTTGCCGGCCGCCCCAAGCGACACCAGCGTTGACGTCATTGTTGTGCCCACATTGGCGCCCATGAGCATGGGGATCGCGGCTTCGATGGGAAGGCCGCCTGCCACCATGCCCACCACGATGGAGGTGGTGGTGGATGAGGATTGGGTCAGGGCGGTGGCCACGATACCGATAACTAGACCGATGATCGGATTCGAAGCAAAGCTAAAGAGCTGTTCCGCCTGATCGCCAGTGGCCGTTTTGAAGCCCGATCCGATCACGCTCACAGCCGTGATCATCACATAGATCGCGAGGACAACCGCGGTCCATTCAACTACTTTGAGAGCGCGTCCACCAAGAGGAAGAAACGCTAGGGGGCTCTTCGCGGGTTGGCCGTCAGAATCAACGGCACCTGCCTCGATAGGTTCGAGAGGTTGCACTGGCGTTGGTGCTTGAGTCTGCATACTCGTCATCACGCTCTCCCTTAGGCAGTGGCGGCGGTTTCACGGGGCCGTAGTGAGGTCCGTTGCCCCATTTCATGACTAGTGGACCATCTGAAAGTAAACAGAAGGTGAAGAAATAGGGCCTCGACACACCTTGCTATGTGATCTCAGTTACATTCCACCGAGTGATTGGGACACTCGTCATTACACAGAAGTGCTTGGCAGATCGGCTGGAAGGACCCGCCCACGCGTCCTCAGCTCACGGCACCCACCACATAGGCTGCTTGCCCAACGTGCTGGGCGGCGTCATCGATGATGCTCACCAAGCGCGCGCCACGAGTGGTTGGCGGATCCCAGTTTTCGTCGATTACCTCGTCCAGATCTTCCTCGGACAGGCCGGCGATGTAGGCACGCAGAGAATCGGTGGCCGCCTCAATGTATTCGAGGAGGACGCTCGCATCGTCCGCGACAATCGCGCGGGCCTGTTCGGGAGTGTGGCCGTACCCCACTGAATCACCGAGTTCCCCCAAACCCGCGCGTTCGCGGAACCGCTCCCAAACTTCCGCTCCACCCGTAAGTTCGGCGAGCTGAGCGTCAATCTCACGGCCGGTGTGCCACAGCAACCACGCCACGGAATTGTCATGCTCACCAAGATGGAAGTTGAGCACGCCTGCAGTCAATGCGGGGTGGAGGGCTCGCGCCGCGCCAGCCGGGCGGCCCGCAGCATCCAGAAGTACGTCTTGTGCATCCATACCCTCAGCATTCACGTTCTGCGAACTCAGGTCAACGCCGCCCCAACTTCGCCGATCCGCGCGTGTAGGCTTGGGCGGTCGAGCCGTCCAGCCGGAGGGAGCCCTCGTGGGTATCGAATTCCGCAACGTCAGCAAAGTGTACGAAGACGGGACCGAAGCGGTCCGCGATTTCAGCCTGACCATCCCGTCGCACAGCGTGATGGTCCTTCTGGGCTCCTCCGGTTGTGGGAAAACCACGCTTCTTCGCATGGTGAACCGGATGGTTGACCCTTCGGCTGGGAGCGTTTTGATCGACGACGGCGACCTCACCGCCACCAACCCCGTCAAGCTCCGCAGAAGCATTGGGTATGTCATGCAGAATGCTGGCTTGTTGCCCCATCGCCGCGTTGAGGACAACATCGCCACAGTGCTTCGCCTTAACGGTGTTCCAAAGGATCGAAGCCGCGAAAAGGTCCGGGAGCTCATGGATCTGGTGGGGCTGAATCACATACTCGCGAAGCGATACCCCGATCAGCTGTCCGGTGGCCAACAGCAGCGGGTTGGTGTGGCGCGCGGGCTTGCAGCTAACCCCAACATCTTGTTGATGGACGAGCCCTTCGGGGCGGTTGATCCGCTTGTACGCGTGGATCTGCAGCGCGAACTCAGCAAAATTCAGAAGGAACTGCGCAAGACCATACTGTTCGTCACCCACGATATCGATGAAGCGCTCCTGCTCGGAGATCAGATCGCCGTACTCCAGGATGGCGGACAGATCGAGCAAGTGGGAAGCCCGAAGGAAATTATCGAGAACCCGGCAAATGAATTCGTTGCACGATTCGTGGGCGTTGAAGGCGGCCCGCGCGAGCTGTCAGCGGTACCCAAGCCCGGCGGCGGCTGGAACGTCAGTGACTCGGCAGGGCGTCCCTTGGGCAGCCTTGGTCAACTCCCCAAGGAGTGAGTTCAGTGGATTGGATCATCACAAACCACGAACACATCCGGTCCTTGGCTGGCGCCCATATGGGCCTCGCGGCCCCCGCGATCATCGCCGCTTTTGTGCTCTCTGTTCCCATCGCGGTGCTTGCAAACAGGTACCGAAGGCCGCGAACTGCCATCCTGACCGGCACGGGGCTCCTTTATGCCGTTCCCTCGTTGCCGCTGTTCATTCTTCTGCCACTCCTGTTGGGAACGGGAGTGAGAAGCCCAGTCAATGTGGTTGTTGCCCTCACGCTGTTTGGGCTGGCTCTCATGGTGCGATCGGCAGCGGACGCCTTGGATTCCGTTCCAGATTCCATCAAGCTTTCGGCTGCAGCTCAGGGCTACTCCCCCGCTGGCCGGTTCTTCGCTGTGGACCTACCACTGGCGATACCCGCACTGATTGCAGGGCTTCGGGTCATGAGTGTCAGCACCATCAGTCTGGTGACCGTGAGCGCCGTGCTTGGGGTTTCCTCCCTCGGATCGCTGTTCACGGACGGGTTCCAGAGGGGGATCGTCCCTTCCATCATTAGCGGCGTGATCGTGACCGCTGCTTTGGCGCTCATCGTTGACCAATTGCTGGTTCTTGCAGGCTTTCTTCTCACCCCGTGGCACCACGCCGGAAAGGCCAAGAAGGCCAGCACGTCATCCAAGGGCGAGGTGGCGCGATGAACCAGTTAAGCGAGGCCCTCAACCTGTTGTTCACGCGCGAATCCTGGGCCGGGCCCACGGGGTTGGGCACGCGGCTGCTGGAGCACTTTTGGTACACGGTGGCGGCGGTTGGAATTGCCCTGCTCATTGCCGTGCCGATTGGGTTTGCCATCGGACACTTTCATCGCCTCCGCAACCTCTCCGTTGCCACCACCGGCGTTATCCGTGCGCTGCCAACGCTGGGCCTGCTCACGCTTATCGCCCTGTTTACCGGGCTTGGCCTCATCGCCCCGATGATTGCGCTGGTCACGCTGGCGATCCCCTCCGTCCTAGCAGGGGCGTATTCGGGTATCGAATCTGCCGATGCGAGCGTGGTTGATGCCGCACGTGCCCAAGGAATGAGCGGCTGGCAGATCTTGTGGCAGGTTGAGCTCCCACTTGGCCTTCCCCTCATCGTGGGAGGCATACGTTCCGCCTCGATACAGGTAGTGGGCACAGCTATCCTTGCCGCCTATGTGGGTGCTGGCGGATTGGGCGCACCATTGTTCTTGGGCCTGCGGACATACGATTACCCGCTGCTCCTTGCCGCCTCACTCGTTGTGATCGCGCTGGCCATCATTCTTGACGTCGCTTTTGAGATGACCCAACGCCTGATCCGCAAACTCCCAGGAATGAGATAGGCTTCCACGATGAAGAAGGCATATACACCAGCAGTGGCTCTTACCGCGGCAGTGGCACTCTCATTGGCCGCCTGCGGCGGCCAAACCGATCCTCTCTCAGAAGGTGGGGGCGGGGATACCGTCGTCGTCGGCTCACAACAGTATTACTCAAATACGATCATCGCGGAGATCTACGCGCAGGCCCTCGAAGCCGGCGGCTACACCGTCCAACGGGAGTTCGAAATCGGGCAACGCGAGGTTTACGCCTCCGAACTCGAGGACGGAAACATCGATCTGTTCCCCGAATATGGCGGAAGCCTGCTCCAGTACTACGATCCGGATACCACGGCAACAACTGCGGAAGAAATCCAAACCGAACTTGCCGAGGCCCTGCCGGGCGGCCTGAAGGCCCTTGAACCCGCGGAGGCCACGGACCAGAACGCTCTGGTGGTGACCCAAGAGTTTGCGGACGAACATGGGCTCAAGGAAATCGGGGATCTCGCGGGCATCGATGGGTTGATCGTTGGCTCGAACCCAGAGTTTGAAACTCGCCCGTACGGCCCCGAGGGGCTGCGCGAGGCCTATGGCGTGGAGGTGGAACTGCAGATCATCGACGATTCGGGTGGCCCGCTCAGCGTCAATGCCCTCAAGGATGGCGAAATAGATGTTGCCGCCAACATCTTTACCTCCAGCCCCTCGATCGAAGCCAACAACTTCGTGGTGTTGGATGATCCCGAACAGATCGTGCCTCAAGAACACGTGGTGCCGATTGCGTCCGATTCTGTGGACGAGAATGCTCAGGGCATCATCAACGATATTTCTGCCAAGCTCAGTCAGGAACAGCTGCTTCTCCTGAATACGCGCAGCGTGGAAGAACAGGCCGTTCCGGAAGTCATTGCTACACAATGGCTTGAAGAACAAGGTATCACCGGCTAAAACGAAACCATTGGTTCATATTGGCCCATACTGAAAGGACGTCATTATGTGCAAAAAGGTCACCTGCGATACGTGCGGCAAGCCAACCTGGGCTGGCTGCGGCGAACATATTGAGGAAGCCCTAGCCGATGTGGCAGTTGCGGATCGGTGCACCTGCCCGCGATAAGAACGCGGTAACGACGCGGCGCCACGCACCGGTCAAAGCCCAGAGCAAAACTCGGCACAACTCAACCCTTTAACTTTCCGTAGCAGTTTGCCATGCTAGGTAAGTGGCTCACCTTCACAGGTTCACATTCACACTATTTGGGAAGAAGGAATCCTGATGACCGAGTTACCAACGCAAGAACTGCTCGATTCGCTCGCGCATCCCTCCGATGAGGACGTGGCAGCGATGGACGCGTGGTGGAGGGCAGACAACTATCTAACGGTCGGCCAGATCTACCTCAAGCAGAATGCACTACTGCGGCGGCCCCTGAACGTGGACGATATCAAGCCCCGCCTGCTCGGACACTGGGGAACATCGCCCGGCCTGTCCTTCATCTACACGCATGCCTCGCGCCTGATCCGTATGACGGGGCAGGACATGATTTACATTACCGGCCCGGGTCACGGAGGCCCGGCGCTGGTGGCAGCCTCCTACTTGGAGGACACCTACACGGAGATCTACCCAAAGATCACCGAGGATGAAGAGGGCGTTCTTCGCCTGTTCCGCCAGTTCTCGGCCCCGGGCGGCATCCCCTCCCACGTATCTGTCACTACTCCAGGGTCCATCAATGAGGGCGGCGAACTTGGCTACAGCTTGGTTCACGGCTTCGGCGCGGTGTTTGACAATCCGGATCTCATCGCGTTGACCGTGGTGGGTGATGGTGAGGCGGAAACTGGCCCGCTCGAAGGTTCGTGGAAGGGCATTTCCTTCCTCAACCCGGAACGCGATGGTGCCGTGCTCCCGATTCTGCACCTCAATGGGGCCAAGATTGCCAGCCCCACGGTTCAGGGCCGCAAGGACCCCGCCGATCTTCGCAAGCTTTACGAAGGTCACGGCTACGAGGTGATCGAAGTTGGTGGGGATGACAGGCCCGGCATGCACTACCGCTTCGATGAAGCGCTTGCTGCCGCGTGGGGGAAGATCAAGGCGATTCAGGCCGCAGCCCGTTCCGGCGGCGGGGCACCGTCTCAGCCGCGCTGGCCCATGATCATTCTGCGAAGCCCGAAGGGCTGGACTGGCCCGCACGAGGTGGACGGCACGGTAGTCGAGGGCACGTGGCGCGCCCACCAAGTACCCCTGTCCGGCGTGCGGGAGAACCCCGAGCATCTCAAGATTCTGGAGGACTGGCTACGTTCCTACAAGCCAGAGGAACTCTTTGATGAAAACGGATCTCTGGCCGAACTCCCCCGCCGCGCAAACCCGCAGGGAGCCAAGCGGATGTCCGCCCATCCGGCGGCGAACGGAGGCGGCGTGTACACCCCGCTCCACCTGCCGGATTGGGGAAGCTACAGCTTGGACTTCAGCCCGGCCGAACGCGGCACCTTCCAAAAGGAATCCACGCGCAGCCTCGGTGAATTCATGGCGGAGATCTACCGCCGCAACCCGGAAACCTTCCGGCTGTTCTGCCCCGATGAGACCAATTCGAATCGGCTTGGGGCGGTGTTCGATGTGTCGGATCGCGCCTTCATGGAGCCCACGAACGATCTGGACGTCAAGCTTTCGCCCCAAGGACGCGTCATGGAGGTCCTGTCCGAGCACAATACGCACGGATGGCTTGAGGGCTACAACCTGACGGGCCGCCACGGCATGTTCGCCTCCTACGAGGCCTTCGGGATGGTGAGCGTTTCGCAAACCATCCAGCACGCGAAGTGGCTGGAAGAGGGAATCAGCCTTCCGTGGCGAACCCCGGTACCCTCCCTCAACGTGCTCCTATCCTCCACCTGTTGGCGAAATGACCACAATGGCTTCTCCCATCAGGGTCCCGGCGTCCTCTCCACCGTGGTGAACCTGCGCGGTGATGTGGTACGCGTATACCTGCCGCCCGATGCCAACTGCCTGCTGGAGATCGCCTCCTACGCGTTCGAATCCAAGGACCGGGTGAACCTCATCGTTCAGGACAAGCAGCCGCAGTTCCAGTGGCTGACCAAGGATGAGGCTTACGTGCACTGCCAGCGCGGCTACGGGGTATGGGATTGGGCCGGCAACGAGGATCTTGATTCGGGCGCTGAACCTGACGTCATCATCGCATGCGCGGGTGATGTTGTCACCTTGGAGGCCGTGGCCGCCGCGCAGATCCTGCGCCAGCAGTTGCCGCATCTGAAGGTTCGCGTTGTCAACGTGGTGCGCCTGCAAACGCTCGCGCGCCCGAAGGATCATCCCAATGGCATGTCCGAACAGGATTTCGCGGAGACCTTCACGGATTCCACGGATGTTGTGTTCGCCTTCCACGGGTACCCCGGCGTGGTGCACCAGCTCGTGCACGGACGCCCCGATGCCGATCGCTTCCACGTGCGCGGTTTCATCGAGGAAGGCACAACCACAACGCCGTTCGACATGGTGGTGCGCAACCGCGCCGATCGCTACCATCTGGTGATCGATGCCATCAACAACTGCAAGCGCACCGTTCGCGGTGGTGCGGACCTCAAGCGCTGGTGCGAGGAGCAGCTGGCCAAGCACGAGGTATACAAGGTTGAGCACTTGGAGGATCTGCCCGAAGTGCGCGATTGGACGTTCCAGGCCTAGTAGGCTCCGAACCAGAAGAACCCCGGTAGTATGTGGTCGAGTTGTTCGTCCGCAGGCTACCGGGGATTCTTTTTTGAACGACGACGACGGCGGTTCCCCACCGACATCCGAAGGAAGTGCTTATGCTGGCATATCAATATCAAAGTGACGGAGTTCAGCGGCTGGTAGATCTGCCAGAGCCGGAGATTGGCGATGTCCCGGGTGGCCTCATCATCGATGTGGCTGCCGCTGGTATCTGCGGAACCGATCTGAAGATCGCCCGCGGGGAGCATCGCATGTATCCCGCGGGGACCATTCGCGTGCCAGGGCATGAGTTCTCCGGAATCGTGGCGGAGAATGATTCAGGACGTGCGGATTTAGTTCCGGGAACGCGCGTGGCCGTTGCTCCGAATATTGCGTGCCGGGCGTGTTCCGCATGCCGGGCTGGCAAGGAAAACCTGTGCGAGAACTACGAATCCTTCGGGCTCACGTTCAACGGTGGATTCGCGCGCCGCGTGGCGGTGCCTGCGGCGGCAGTGCGGGCCGGAAACATGATCATTGTGCCGGATAAGCTAGATCTTGCCACGGCTTCCCTCATGGAGCCGGTTGCTGCCGTGGTTCGCGGGCTCACTCCGCTCAACTTGAAGGCCACCGATACCGTGCTTATATGCGGCGCCGGCCCCATGGGGTTGATCGCCTTGATCGTGGCGAAGCAACTGGGCGTGGCGCGGGTGCTTGTGAGCCAGACCTCCCCCACGCGCCGGGCGCTTGCCGAACAGTTCGGGGCGGATGCCACGTTCGATCCGCGCGCGGAGGATCTGGCGGAACAGGTTATGACGGCAACCGGCGGCTGGGGCGCGGACGCTGTTATTGCCGCAACGCCAAAGGCAGAAGTGTTTGCTGATGCACTGCGATGCGCGGCGATAGGTGGGCGGATCAACTTCTTCGCGGGCCTGCCCGCCTCCGCCGGTGCGATTCCCTTGGAGGCGAACCTCGTCCATTACAAGGAACTTATCGTCACTGGATCAACCGCCAACACGAACGAAGACTGCGCGAAAGCCCTAGAGATCGTGGCGGGCGCCCCAACGTTGTTCGCCTCGCTCATCACAGATCGCCTGCCTCTGGAGGCGGCGGATGATGCCTTCGCTCTGGCCGCTGGAGGCACGGCGCTCAAGGTGATTATGGAGCCTCAAGCTTAGCGAGGTCCGGCGGCCGCCTCGAACTCACTTGCTAAGGGCTGGCGGTTGGCGAGTAATCG
>NZ_JBQCZW010000050.1:0-2481 GCF_052089425.1 Ancrocorticia sp.
AGGCCATTCCAATGCCCCGCGACACCCTATTCCAATCTCCTGCACCACAACACTGTCATCCCGACAGTTTGAAGCTGTCGGCGAATCACGGCGCTAACCCGGATCCACGATCCGATGGGCGCGCCCGGCCACCGCGCGAATCCGCCGAGCATTCGGCTCATCCACGTTGTCCACCCAGTATTCGGCGAACTCCGGCGCCTTCCCACTTGCGATGTGCCGGGCAATGAGCCGTTCACGCCGCAGCGCCGGATCAATCTGGACGAACCACACGGCGTCAAGAAGCCCCGGAATCTCCCGCCACGGGCTATCGGAATCCAGTAGATAGTTGCCCTCGGTCAGCACCACCCGGCATTCGGGCCCCACAGGAATGGCCCCAGCTACCCCGTGGCTGGCCCCGCGATCATAACGTGGCGCATACACGGTACCCGGCTCGGCGGCGCGGATACGGCGCAACATCGCGACGTATCCATCGGCATCAAAGGTATCGATAGCGCCCTTCCGGTCGCGCCGGCCAAGTTCCTTAAGAACCTCGTTCGCCAGATGAAAACCGTCCATGGGCACCACGGCCGCCGCGATGCCTTCGGCTTCCAGCAGATCACGAATTCTTCCGGACAGAGTGGACTTCCCCGCGCCGGGTTCACCTGCGATACCAACGATCACGCGTGATTGGGTCCGCAGATTATCGAGTATCTCCCCAGCCAGTTCGGGGGCGATTTCGTTTGCCGACGACGACGACGAAGCACCCATCCCCTTCTCCCCTACCATCCCTTGGGCAGTGGCCGTCCCTCTTGATAGCCGGCAGCAGACTGCACGCCCGCGATGGCACGATCTGCGAACTCGCGGAGGTTGCGCGCCCCAGCATAGGTGCACGAGGAACGTAACCCGGACGTGATCTCGTCAATCAGGTCCTCAACTCCGGGGCGCTGCGGATCAAGGTACATCCTCGAGGAGGAAATGCCTTCTTCGTACAACGCTTTGCGTGCCCGTTCGAACGAATCGGTGCCAGCCGTGCGGGCGGCTACTGCTCTCGCGGAGGCCATACCAAAGCTTTCCTTGTACAGCCGGCCATCGTTATCGGTTTGCAGAACACCGGGTGATTCCAAGGTGCCCGCGAACCACGAACCCACCATGACCTGACTGGCGCCGGCAGCAATGGCCAGCGCGATGTCGCGTGGGTGACGCACTCCCCCGTCCGCCCACACGTGTTTGCCCAGCCTCTCGGCGGCCTGCGCGCACTCGTAGACGGCGGAGAACTGGGGCCGGCCAACCGCCGTCTGCATGCGCGTGGTACACATGGCGCCAGGACCAACGCCCACTTTGATGATGTCAGCACCAGCCTCCACGAGCTCTTCCACTCCGGCGGCCGTCACGATGTTTCCGGCCACGATCGGAACACCTGGGTTCATCGCCTTGACGCGGCGAAGGGCACTGATCATCTTCTCCTGATGACCGTGCGCTGTATCCACCACGAGGGTATCCACGCCCACGTCCATCATGGCGGCTACGCGGGCCTCGATATCACCATTAATCCCGATGGCCGCACCGATGCGGAAACCCCCGGCGTTGTCTACTGCGGGCTTGTACATGCTCGAACGCACGATTCCCTTGGCAGTCAGAACGCCAACCAGCTTTCCTTCATCCACCACGGGAACGAAGGTCCGGCGGCGGTAGCGCAGGTTTTCGTAAACGGCGCGTAGTCCCGCACCGTCTGTTCCTATGTCCGAGAGGTCGAGAGTTTCCGGCTCGGGTGTCATCACGGCATGGGCTTGAGCAAACCGCTCCTGGCCTTCGCAATCCGATGTGGAAATAATGCCGACCGGCCGGCCGCCATCCACCACCACCGCTGCACCGTGAGTCCTGCGTGGAATGAGCGACATGACGGTCGCAATCGGATCATCCGGAGCCACCGTGATTGCTGTATCGATCACTGGGTGTGCTGCCTTGACCCTGCGCGCAACCTTCGCTACAACATCAGCCGGGATGTCCTGCGGGATGATGGCCATGCCGCCGCGGCGCGCAACCGTTTCGGCCATGCGCCGTCCCGAAACGGCCGTCATGTTGGCCACGATGAGCGGAATGGTGGTGCCCGTCCCATCACTCGTGGCAAGGTCAACGTCAAAGCGCGAGGTCACGTCCGAATGTGACGGGACCAGAAAAACATCGCCGTAGGTCAGATCGTGTGCTGGCTCTTGACCGGGAAGAAATCGCATGGTTTTTAGCCTAGCCGATTGTGCCAGTATCGGTGCGAATCTGCAGCAAAGTGAGATCCAGCAACGGGGTAGAAACGCCCAATCTGCGCGCCTGAACGGCCATCTCTCCAAGGATATGCTCACCCTCGTGAGCATGCCCGGAGGCCAGATCACGGTACAGCGAGGAGGTAAACCCTGAGCCTTCTTCGGTCAGCAGATTGAGCGATCCCTGATGACCAGCCTGGCTCACGGGGTATCCAGCCGCGGCAGCAACAGCCTCGCCCTCGGAGAT
>NZ_JBQCZW010000050.1:2581-7425 GCF_052089425.1 Ancrocorticia sp.
CCGGATAGACCTCACTGACACGATCAATGTGTGACATGCCGTTGAGTACGGGAATGATCGTGGTATCCGGCCCAACAAACGGCGCGATATCGCTCAGCGCCTCGTCCAGGCCGTAGGCCTTCGTTGAGAGGATCACCAGATCAAAGGGATCAGACTGATCATCCACTGTTACACACTGAACGGCATTCGTTCGCTCTGCCTCTGGCGAGATGAAGGTGAGTCCGTTCTCGCGTATTCTTGCTGCTCGCGCTGGCCGAACAAAGAAGGTGACGTCACGGCCCGCCTCGTGAAGTAGCGTTCCGTACGCTCCCCCAACGCCGCCGGCACCAACAACCAAAATTCGCATCTGTTCCTCCTCAGTGAGTTTTGACGATTCTACCGCCGCACGAACAGTGGTGAGGAACACCACGGGTCACGTTGTGACCACCGGTTTTCCCCGATCTGACCCGGGCGTATCTTGGAACGTGCGGCCACGCCCAATACTGCGATCCAGTGCGAAACGGACCATTTGCACACGCCTTCGGCTCACCATGGCACGTATCCCGTGTGTTCCCAGAACTCATATATAGGAGCATCTTTCATGCAGGCAATCCAACGCTTCGGATCGTGGCTGACCAAGTGGTTCACTCTGGTGGTCATCGTTTGGGCACTTCTCAACTTCTTTGTCCCAGAAATTAGCGCATGGGCGAAGAGCTACACCAATATCTTCCTCAGCATCGTCCTATTTGGTATGGGAATGACGCTCAGCCTGAACGATTTCAAGCGAATCATCAAAATGCCCCTCATGGTCATTCTGGGAACCGTGGCTCACTACCTCATCATGCCCCTACTGGCCGTGGCCCTGTGCAAGCTGTTCCAGTTGGATGGCATGGTAGCCGTTGGTGTGATCCTTGTGGGATGCTGCCCTTCCGGCACCTCCTCTAACGTCATGTCCTTCCTCTCGCGCGGCGATGTTGCATTGGACGTCTCGATTGGTCTTCTTTCAACCCTTCTGGCACCCATCATGGTGCCGGTTCTCATGAGTGGTCTTGCCAGCCAGTACGTTGATATCCCCGCCGGTGACCTGTTCAAGACGGCACTGGAAGTGGTGTTGATCCCCGTGGTACTGGGCATCACGGTTCACACTGTCTTCGGGGAGAAGGTTTCCACCATCACCACAGCGCTTCCCGCGGTTTCGCAAATCGCCATTCTGGTCATCATCGGAACTGTGGTGGCCGTAAACAACGAGAAGCTATTTACCCGTGAAACGGCCCTTATTCTGCCAGTAGTAATGCTGCACAACCTGTGCGGATACGCCCTCGGCTACCTCTTCTCCAGAGCGATGTTCAAACTTTATCCATCCGGCTTCCGGTATGCCCAGCAGAAGGCCATCACATTCGAAGTGGGCATGCAGGATTCGGCTCTGGGTGCCACGCTAGCGCTGCACGCCTTCGCCGCACATCCTGTGGTTGCGATCCCTTCTACCTTCTTCAGCGTGTGGCACAACATCTCCGGTTCGGTTCTGGCTTCGTGGTGGCGCCGCCGGGATGATAAGTACCAGATTCCCGCCGATTCACACGATGGAAAGCGCCCGGCGAAGGTGGCTTAAGCGCGATACACTGCCGTGGTGAGTACTGAACGCATCGATCCACGCTTCCAGCGCAGCCACGATGCCATTGCCGCTGTGATGTTGGAGTTGGCAGCCCAGGTGCCCGCCGAACAGATCACGGTGCGTGATCTGGCTCAGGCCGCCGGCGTATCCCGGCAAACCTTCTACCGTCATGCATCCTCCCCGGTCGAATTCTTGAGTGGGATCCTCATCGAGGATATGCACCGTTTTGCTCCTGCGTTGGTTGGTTCTCTTTCCGATCCCTCGGTGAGGTTCGAGGATGCGTGGCGCGCGCTCTACTCCGGAATGCTGGATCATGTGAACCGCTTCGCTCCTGTGTATCAGGTGATGGTCTCGCGGCAATCCACCGCCTTTAACGCAATCAACAATTGGTTTGTCGCATCCGGCCGGGAGTTTATCCGGGACGCCATTGCTTCATCTGCAGGGACTTTGGATGACACATGGATCGAGTTGGCCGCGCAGCAGCAGGCTGGCAATGTCTCAGCCATCATGAAAACGTGGATTCTCGAAGGCATGACCAAATCCCCGGAGTACATGGTGAATCTGTTCATGACTCTCGCACCGCCGTGGCAGCTGGCCCGCCGCAACGAATCCGGCAAACTGGATTTCCCCACGCGCCGTCACGGAACCTAAAGCTCCGGCGCGCGCGTATCCCACCCATATTCGGCCTCTAGCTGTGCCCCGATCTGCAGCAGAGTGGCCTCCCCGCCGGGCCGCCCAATCACCTGCAAGCCAATGGGCAACCCATCCGCGCTGGTTCCCACTGGTGACGCTATCGCTGGCAAGCCGCACACATTGAGATAGCTGGTGTAGGGAGCAAATACGCACTGCTGGGCAAAGTTGTGCTCACCGTCCGCCGCATCGAATTCACCGAACGTCGGGGCCACACCTGTAAGCACGGGAGTCACGATCGCATCATACGGCGCGTAGTCCGCAACAATTCCCGCCTCGAACTGAGCAAACGCACCGAGCGCCCACTCCACGTCCGCCGCGCTCAGCTTACGCCCATCTCGCACGAGCCACTGCGTCAGCGCCTCGAAGCGCGAGAGGTCTTCGATAGGCAAACCAGCGGCGCCGGCTTGCCACACGGTGATAAAAGCCTTCGCGAAGTCCGGGAAGAGATCCGGCTCCACGTGTGTCAGTGAATGCCCAGCCCGACCGAGCGAGCTAAGCACCGCATCGAACACATCACCAACATCCCGTGAGCATTCGATATCGAGGCTCTTGCTCCACGGGCTCCACATATTCCAGCCAAGATTCAGCGGCGGGCACGGCTCGTCCACAGCCTCCAGCATTGAGTTTCCGGGAGCCATCCCGTCAAACAACAGCGCCGCATCCCCTATGCTCCGCGCAAGAGGCCCGCCTACAACAAGCCCGCCGAGTGAATCTACTGGCACCACCCCACGGCTCGGTTTCAGGCCAACTACGCCACACGCGGCAGCCGGGATCCTGATCGATCCACCCCCATCGTTCCCTGGCGCGAAGGGCAGCATCCGCGCAGCCACAGCGGCCGCGGCACCCGCAGAGCTCCCGCCCGTATCGCGCGAGAGATCCCACGGGTTGCGCGCGGGTCCGCCGGGCAACCGGTTTTCTCCATAGGCGCTGAAGGCAAATTCCGGAACGTTCGTCTTCCCCAGAGAAATCCCGCCAGCCGCGTCCATCGTTCGAGCGATGGACGAGCTTTCGCACGCAACCTCAGTTGTGAGGCCTACGGTGCCATGGGTGGTTGGGAGCCCAGCACGGTCTGTCACGTCCTTATCCGCGAAAGGCATCCCCCACAGCGGTGACTCGCGAACGCTAGGGCGGCCACCGTGTTCTGCAGCCCGTTCCAACCCCCGCGCCCGCTCCATGGCGCGATCACCGTCCACCGCCACGAGGGCGTGAATGGTTGGATTGAGAGCCTCAATCCGTTCAAGATAGTCCCCCACCGCCTCGGTTGGGTTCACTTCTCCTGCTGCCAACATCTGGCGCAGGTTGAGTGCACCGACATCATGGAAAGAACGATTCACACGAACAGGATATATGAGGTGGGTTAACGGTTAGGGAGGCTTCGTCGTCGTCGACAAAAAAATAAAAAGAAAAAGGCGGGTGCCTCAGCACCCGCCTCGTGGAATCAGATCACGCGAATGTTCGCTGCCTGCATTCCCTTCTTGCCCTGTTCGGCATCAAATTCGACTTTCTGGTTTTCTTCAAGTGAGCGGTAACCGTCACCAGCAATCGCGCTGAAATGCGCGAAAAGATCTGCTGTTCCGTCATCGGGGGCAATGAAGCCGTAACCTTTTTCGGAGTTGAACCATTTGACGGTGCCTGTGGCCATAACGTCATTCCTTCAGTGTTTCTTGGACCGAGTGGCCCGGGTTACTGCAACGACGGCGCCGTTACAGGGATCAATAGTCACTTCGGCGGTGAAGTGAGGGCTCCCAATCATATGTGGAGCAAAGTGCGAACCGTTGGTCCGCTTGTTCAATAAAGCTAAAGAGTAAATGAGGTTTCAATTCGTCGGAGGTACTACATGACGCCACCGAACTACTCAGTGCCGAACACATTCAGTGTACATCCCAAAGCCTGTGTCCGGTAATCAGGCGTGGCGTGATTCTCTTACCTGACGGCGTTGCAGCGTATAGGCACTCACCAGAACGCACGTTCCCGCAACCGCCAGAACTACGCCAATTGCTGCGGGCGCACGGTAACCCCATCCTGCAGAAACGACGGCACCGCCCAAGAACGCTCCCAGAGCATTCGCCATATTGAACGCGGCGTGATTCATGGCAGCGGACATGTTGGGAGCATCGGACGCCTCACGCATCAAGCGTGCCTGAAGGCCATTCGTGAACAAGCTCATGGCCGAACCCATGATGAACATGAGTGGCAGAACCACGTAGGGAATATGAGCTGTCAACGCGACGAGGGCAAGCAGAATCGCCATGCCACTGACGCCAGCGAGCGCAGACTTATCGATCGACCGATCCAAGCATGGCCCCGAGATCAGCGATCCCACCGTCATGCCGCAGCCGTACAGGACAAGGACCCACGGCAAGGCACTGATGGGGATGCCGGTCACCTCTGTCATCGTTGGGGTGATGTAGGTGTAGAAGGCGAATGAGCCGCCAAAACCAACCGCGCCGGCAACTAGGGGTAACCAAATCTGGACCCGAGTCATCGATCGTAGTTCCGCTTTGGCGCTGGATTCCTGCTTCGATGGCAGGCTCGGTAGGAAATAGATCAGGCCGAATAC
>NZ_JBQCZW010000050.1:7525-11552 GCF_052089425.1 Ancrocorticia sp.
GGCAGGTTCGGGACGATCGCTGTTAACAGGTTGCCAGCGGTAAAGATCGTGGCGCACATGATGAGCAGGCGTTTGCGATCCGTGCGGGGCGTGAGTGCGGTAATCAACGGGGCGCCAACCACCACACCGATCGCGTAGGCGCTTACCGCCAGCCCCGCCTGCGGGTTCGTCACGCCCAGCTCCTGAGCAATCCACGGCAACAGGCTCATCGAAGCGAATTCGGTGGTGCCCACCGCAAAGCCACCGGCGGCTAGCGCGGTGATGGCCCATGAAGCAGAGCGTGCGTGAGACATAGGTGTTCTCCAAGAAAGTGAGGTGAGGGCATTGGGCCCTTAGGCCCAGCAGACGAGCCTAATACCCTCAACGCTCACAATCATCGAGATAAGCCGTGAGAAGCTTCACCTAGCTCTCGGGATGCCACTGCGCCTGCCTGCCCAGCGTGCCGTTCCACTCAGAAGCCGGCGCATTGCGAAGGTGAGTAAGCTCAGAAACTACCTTGGCCTTACGCTCCTCCATCGTGGCGCGGCGCCCAGCCGTGTCGCCCTGGCGGGAAAGGAAATCGTTCAGTGAGGCCAGCTCGCGCTCAGCAAAGCTGATGGAGGACTGGCGCTCAGATTCAAGCCGCTGGTGGTACCACTCGGAGGCCAGAATGTTCTCACGTTCGAACTGGCTGCGGAACGCCTCATCATGAAGGGTGAGGCCTTCGGCGGTCTGCCCGTGCGCCATGATTTCTAGTAGGCCCTTGATCGGTGGCACACCGAGGCCGATGGTGCCATCCGAGACGTAGGCTTCGGCCACGCGCCGGTGGGTTTCCAAAATAGTGGCGATGGATTCTGCGTATACGTCCTGATCCTGAAGCTCAGGACGTAGCATCTCCTCGGTAAACACCAAGTGGGGATGAAGGAAGATGCGCCCAAAGTACTTGGTGGCAAACTTTCCTGTCATCCGGTAGCCCAGCCGCGAGGCCTCAACCTTCTGACCGCCGATTTCCACGTCGCGGATCGGCTCAAGGGATCCCTCGGCAACGAGGTTCTTCGCGTTGAGCTCATCATCGTTCATCCGGCAGAACACCTCAGGGATCAGCATCGACACGTCGTGATCCACCTGCACGTGCGGGCCCACGAATCCGGCCGAGGAGAGCCATCCGTCGTATCCGGTCAGCGCGAAGGAGAGCATGGCCGCGTTCAGATCGATAATCGAGGGTAGCGCGTTGAACGGCCCCTTCGTCATGGCGCCCTCGGAGCCGGCTCCGGTGGTGGATGGAGACTTGCCCGTCATCGAACTAATGAACTCCATGAAGAGTTCCGGTAGTTCCATGTAGTGGAGCGGCGCGTAGCAGGCCAGAGGTGGGACACCCTCATCCGCCGGATTGTTGCGCCGCCCGGCTGCGATAACATCCACCGGCAGCTCGAAAGGCGTATCCATGGAGATCCTCGCGTTGATGCGAGAACCAAGACCGGCGCTGGCTGTTGCCTCAGGGTGGGCAACATCAGGGCGGATCTGGAGGTAGCGCGGATTCTTTGTTGGTGTGCCGTTAACAAGGCGCGGATGAGCAGAAGAAACCACGTAGCCCGCTTGGTCCTGAGGACCAAAGGCTGCCTGGCGGAGGACGTCCTGCATCGGTTTGGTGTACTGGCTAAACCGCACGGCGTCCTCTACCAAGGCAACCGCCTCCTTGCGGTTCAGTGGCTGATAGTTGGACAGGAACGTGCCGGCTGCTGCCATGTCCCGTTCAGCCTGCTTGTCGTAGCCACGATGGATTGCTTCGTCGGGGCGCTGGAAGAGGAGCTGCTCGCAGTTGCGCACGTATTTGCGCGAGAGCGCGGCTCCCCCATCAACGGGAACAACTTCGCTGGCAGTGATGTCATCCTCGGTTTGAACCTTGGCTGCTGGATAGAAATCGTGGCGAAGGCCAAACAGACGCCACGAGCTATCCGGTTCATAGCCCACACGCAGCATCGATGTGCGGATCTTATCTCCGTCCAAGCGCAGCGAGGTACCCTTACGCCCGTTCACCACACCGGTGGTGAAGTGGCTGAGCCAATCCTCTCCCCATTCGGGCTGGTAGAAGCGCTTGACAATGAAGGTCAGTTCCTTGATGTAGGAAGGAATGGAATCCAGCCACTCGTTGTATTCATCCGTGTAGTCAGATGATGGCGTCAGTAGCTTGATCACCGAGCCGATGGAACGGCGATCAGATAGGACGGAACGCGAGTGTTCATCGCGGTTGGCTGGATCAACGAAGCGTTCTTGATAGTTGTGCTTGAGGATCACATCCACCTTCGCCATATCCTCATCGAAATCGGGGGCGAAAGCGTCACCGTTGATGATGGCATCTTGGATGGCCTTCGAAACCTCTGACTTTCCTCCGCCGGACACCGTTGCCGGCTTGTGGTAGGTGGTAGAGGTTGGAGCAGTGCCAATCAACGTCCACAGGGCCGGGCTCTCCGATACCTGCAACATGGAAATCTGGTAGCCGTCCGGGCACACATACTTCACGCCGTCATGCAGCGGGATTGTCTGCTCGGATCCGTCCGGGTTGGTCCATTCCACGGTTGCGGTGCGCAGGCTGAACGTGGCACCCCCGGGAACCAACACGTTGTTGGGGTTCTCCAGATCCAGCACCTGCCCGCCGGGTTGCGGTTCGAAACGCTGGGGGTCGCGTTCAACGATCTCCTCAAGCGAATAGGACGGATCGCCGTACTTCTCGATGTAATGCTGGCCAAGGTTGTACTGCGGGTACACGCGCGCCCCGCCAGAATGCTCTTCTTCAACGAGGCCCAGAAGGTTGGCCGAATAGCTGATCTGTGCTTTGACTTCCTTCTTGCAGTAGCCAAAGTAGTTGTCCGCGATCACCGTGGTGATAACGCCGCGTTCATCGCGGGCGCAGCACTTGAAGGCTCCACCATCGTTGTAGAGTTCGCCCGGATCCGTCCAGCACTGGCCATCGCGGCGCTGGCGTTCCGTGGCCTCATCGTAAGGAGGCAGGCCCAGTTCCTTCTTGGTCAGCTTGGTCAGGTGCGGTGCCAAAACAACAAGGCCGGTGTGGCCCGTCCATGATTCCGGATCCAGCGAGGCATCGAATTCTGGAAGGTAGGGATCGCCGCCATTGCCGAAGATCCCTTCCACAAAGTCGAGGTTCGCTACGAGGGTGCCCGGCGCAATAAAGCGGGTCTCCATCGTGCGCTGCTTGCTGAAACCGGGGACTTCGGGAACCACGATCGGACGCAGCAGGAGGGAAACCCAGCAGCCAACCGGCGTCGCTTCTCCTGCCGTATACGGCAGGGTCATCGCATCCTCCGGTGGCTGGAACGCATGCTCTAGCAGCCTCCCGAACACGGCGCGAGGTACTTCGATCTTGTCATCTTGAACTGGAAGCCCACCATCGGCGATATGGAAAACGCCCTTCGTGGTGCGCCTGTCATTCGCGGGGTTGTGCAGGACGCCGTTGAGGATGCGATAGCTGGTGAGGTGTTCGGAGGCGAAGGTATCGCTCTTGGGAGGTAGAGAGAGCGTGCGCACCAAACCCGGCTGATCGAGAACGAACGTTTCTCGAGGAAGCTGCGGATGGGTATCCGTGCCCTGCAGGTAGGAATCCAAGAAGGTCTGGATCCTTCCATCAACGGCAGGCAAGCGGTGAGACAAGCGGCGATCAAGTTCGCGTTGCCGTGCGATGATCGGGTCAACGAGCTGAGTCTCCTCGCTATCTTTCGTATCTGAGGGAACTGGAAGCCCCAGAAGGTCGAGTCGAAGATTAACGGCCGCAGTATCAAGAGCATTCTTCATGCCTCTACGGTATGTCGCATCGTGCGTTGAGTCTATTCTCATGCCCGTTCCTGGCCACGCAATTCCGTTCGCTGAGTACCGGTTACTCCTTTTATCTTGCGTTGGCAAACATCCAAGGGCCTGAATAGCTGTCAATTCTCCCACAAACGCGCCCAATTCCCGTAGCGTTGCAGTGGGGAGCAGTACCCCACGATTCCACAACGAGGAGGACAATCAACATGCCAGCATCAACCAGCCTCGA
>NZ_JBQCZW010000051.1:0-6278 GCF_052089425.1 Ancrocorticia sp.
GTGCCCCCAGTGGGACTCGAACCCACACTGGACCGATTTTAAGTCGGTTGCCTCTGCCGATTGGGCTATGGGGGCCCGCTGAACATTCTAGGGGATGCACGCTTGATGTAAGTAATTGGCGATGGCCCGCGGCTGTTCACCATTGAGCTCAGTGATGGCGAGTTCCGCGAGAGTTAGCGAATGTAGCGGAAGTTGGGTTTCTCCGCTAACTCTCGCTGCGCCCGCCAACTCTCGCGGCATTCGCTCGCCCTCGAGGCGGGTATCGGCTCAGGCTAACGTCTGAATCTTCGCACTTATGTTGGGCAGTGATCGCTCTTCATCTAAACCAACAATTTTTGTATAGTTTTGTATGACTACCCAGACTCTCAACATCTCGCTCCCGCAGGAATTAGTTCTCCTGATTGATAAGCAAGCGGAACGCGACTTTGCCTCACGCAGTGAATACATCCGGCGTGCGGTAGTCAGCCAGTTGCGAGCAGAACACGAGTTGCAAGCGGTGTTCGACCGCGCCAACGCCCGTGGCAGCGCTATGAACATCACGTCGGAGCAGCAGGTCTACGACATCATCGATGAGTAGCGCGGAATGTCCAAACGCATCGTTGTTGATACTAACGTCTGGATCTCCGCGTTAGTTTTCGGCGATGTAAGCTTAGGTGGCACATAAGTGGTCAAGCCGGAGCGATGGGGACCGCCGTCGTCGTCGTCAAAAAGCTTCGTTCCCACAAACCAGAGCGTGGAATCTTCGCAAAGACATGCCACCAAGCCTGTAAGGTGAAACCGGCCTACTCGCACCATCTAGGAGGAGACGTGCAGCCCGGTAAGAATAAGAATCCTTTGGCGCGTTACCGAATTGCCCTTCAAAACGAATCGTTCGCTGGCCTGCTCTTGGTAGTTGGCGCTCTGATCGCGCTGGTGTGGGCGAATTCGCCGGTTCGCGGCAGCTACTTCACCATCGCGCAAACGATTGTGGGCCCAGAGGGTCTGCATCTTGATCTCACCATCGCGAACTGGGCGGCTGACGGCCTACTCACCGTCTTCTTCTTCGTTGTGGGCCTAGAGCTCAAGCAAGAGTTTTCCACCGGATCCCTTCACGATCCGCGCAAGGCGGCCGTACCGATCCTCGCTGCAGTATGCGGAATGCTGGGCCCGATCGGCGTGTACTTCGCCGTACAGCTCATCACCGGATCGGGCGAATACGGCGGCTGGGCCATTCCCGTAGCCACGGACATCGCCTTCGCGCTGGCTGTCCTCTCAATCTTCGGAAAGGGACTGCCCGCCGCGGCCCGAACCTTCCTCATGACGCTTGCGGTGGCGGACGATCTGGGCGGCATCATCGTGATCGCCCTGTTCTTCTCCGATGGCATCAACTTCCTCTGGCTCGGATTGGCCATCGTGGCGATCGCCCTGTTCGGGTTCGCCTGCAAGAAGCGATTCGCGCGTTGGTGGCTGCTATGGCCGCTGGCCATCTTGGCGTGGTACTTCATGCATAGCTCCGGCATTCACGCCACTATCGCGGGCGTTGCGCTGGGCATGGTGGTCCCGGCGCGGCTAGCAGCTGGCGAAAAAGAGAACTTGGCCCGCCGCTTCACCGAGAAGTTTGAGTTTGCCAGTGCTGGATTCGTAGTGCCGATCTTCGCGTTCTTCGCCGCCGGTGTGAACATTACCGAGGCTGGGGGCTTGGGCGAGCTGCTCTCCGACCCGGTGGCCGTTGGCATCTACCTTGGCCTGCCGCTTGGCAAGCTGATCGGGATCTCAGGCGGCGTGTGGATCACGCTCCGCTTCTTCAAGCTTCGCCTTGGAGACGGCATCACCATCGGTGACATTGTGCCAGTCTCCATCGTGACTGGCGTTGGATTCACCGTCTCACTCCTTATCGCCCAGCTGTCCTACCCACCAGCTGACCCACATGAAGCGCACGCAAAGGTAGCAGTGATTCTCGGGTCATTCATCGCGATCGTTGCCGGGGCCATCGCCCTAAGGATTCGTAAAGCACAGCGGCTGCGCAACGCCTGAGTGCTTGAAGCCCGGCATGCTTGGTGGCCGGCTTCGTGGCTTGTCTGACTATAGCGCTCGTGACTCTAGGGCTCTGGCTTATCCGCCTACAGCGCCCGGGGCTCCTGCGGATCGTGTGCCGCCCAGAGCGCCATTCCATCCAGAATGTCGTGCTCTGACGTAATGATTGCCTTGAGGGAGGTCCCGCCATCGGCCATCCGTGCCGCCACGCGCTTGACCACTTCCTCCCACACCAGCGCGCCTGACGCCATGACATCCGAGCGCCCTGGGTGCATGTACCCCAGCGCGTCGCGTTCTGACTTTTCCGAGTGGATGAACCACTCGCATACCTCGGTCACTTGTTCTACGGTCAGCTCGGTCCCGTGAATTCTGGCGGGATCATACTGCTGGAGTCCGAGCGCCCGCGCGGTCAGGGTTGTCACCGTTCCGGCCAGCCCTACGAGCCCGCGCGCGCTGGTGAAATCAACAACCGCCTCGGCCTCATCAAGAGCGGCATTCACATCCGCACGCGCGGCAGCAATCTGTTCATCGGTGGCCGGATCGGAGGCCATGTGGCGCTCGTGCATCCGCACGCACCCCACGTTCATAGAGAAATCCGAAACAACGCCTTGACCCGGTTCTCCTAAGACGATCTCTGTGGATCCACCGCCCAGATCAACGGCGATCACAGGGGACGGACCATCCGTACCCATCACGGAAGCCGCACCTTCGAAACTGGTGCTCGCCTCCTGATCGCCGGTTAGTACCTGAACGGGAACGCCCAGAGCCCGACGGACACCGTCCAAGAACTCCTGACGGTTGGAGGCATCTCGAGTGGCGGACGTGGCGGCAAATCGTATCGATTCCACCCCATGTTCACGGCACAGATCCGCGTACTCCCCCACCTTAGCCAACGTGCGCTCAAGCGCCACCGGATCAAACTGGCCCGTGCGGTCCACGCCTTGGCCCAGCCGCACCACGTCCATGAGCCTAACTACATCGTCTAGCGGTCCATTCTGCCCGGGAACGTCTGCGATGAGAAGGCGAATCGAGTTAGTTCCGCAATCAATTCCTGCAACCCTCATGCCAGTCCCTTTCGTGAATCGTCTGTTCCAGCACCAGAATCGTCAGTTCCACCTTCGCCACCATCGCCGCAGTGGCACACATCAGGATCCCACCCGATGGCATCCAGCGCCATGTCCCCGATGGGGCAAACGCCGCGCCCGGCAGCCAGCGAGTATCCTGCCAGCGCGTGCAGGCACTTGACGCGCGTAGGCATTCCGCCGGCCGACACACCGGCGATTTCCGGTACATCGCCCAACAGGGAGCGCCGGGCCACGTAGCTCTCGTGTGCAGCGGCATGGGCGGCCGCCAGTTGTGGATCACTGGTGAGCGCCTCATTGTATTCGGCCATCTTGCCATCGGCTTCCAGCCGGGAGATCTGATACACCAGATACGGCAAGCTCAGGTAGAAGAGCGTGGGAAAGGGGCTGCCATCGGGCAGGCGCGGGGACGTGACCGTCACAGCCGGACGCCCGCATGCGCACCGGGCGCCAATAGCTACCAGTCCGCGCGGTTCGCGCCCCAGCTGCTCCGCGATTTCCTCGCGATCGCCCTCGCGCAGATCGGTCACGTTGGCGCCGATATCAGTTACGTTCACTGGCTATCCGTATCGTCTGTTGGTTCAGTTTCATTCGTGGCTTCCGGAGCCGGCGTGGGGTCGGGAGTCTCCGGTCCATCATCTTCTGGGGAATTGAGGACCGGCGCCTCATTTGGATTGTCGAAATCCGCCTCCGTTTGCCCGGAAACGCCGATCGAATCCCACATGGTCACATACCAGGGAGTTGCCGCGCGGCGGTCCAGATTGACGTTCTCAATCCGTTCGTCGCGCTGCTCCTGGGCGGTTCCCGCCTCCGGGTCCTTCACCACATAGAGCGTTTGCCCCGGCATCACGTATCCCAGCCGCTCGCGGGCCTGAGAACGCACAAACTCATCATCGTTCCACAGCTCCAGTTCGGTCTCCAGCTCCTCGTTATGTTGCTGAGTTGAGGCCAGATCTGACCGCGCAGCCGCAAGTTCGCGCTGGGATGCGTAGTAACGCGAGGCCGTGGGGAACACGATGACGATCGCCACGATCAGGGTGAGTACCACGGCGATGAGCCGCAACGAGTATTTTCTACTTCCACGGCCATCGGCGACGACGACGGAGTGCTTCGTCCGCACTCGTTGATCGTGAGGGCTTCTCCGAGAATCTGAGCGCCCAGGCCCGCGTGAAGGATTCATGCCAGCCATTCTACTCAAGGGAACATGAGAGCGGGCCACCCGCGTGGGTGGCCCGCTCTGAGCTTAATCTACTTAGGCTTGGAAGCGCGGGAAAGCGCTTGCGCCTGCGTAGACTGCATCATCGGAGAGTTCATCTTCGATGCGCAGCAGCTGGTTGTACTTGTTGACGCGCTCGCCACGGGCGGGGGCGCCGGTCTTGATCTGGCCTGAGTTCGTGGCAACCGCGAGATCCGCGATGGTCGTGTCCTCTGTTTCGCCGGAACGGTGGGAGGTCATGGACTTGAATCCTGCGCGGTGCGCATTCTCCACAGCCTCGAGCGTTTCGGTGAGCGAGCCAATCTGGTTCACCTTGACCAGAAGGGCGTTTCCAGCCTTCTCATCAATTCCACGCTGAAGGCGCTCAGGGTTGGTGACGAACAGATCGTCGCCAACCAGCTGGACCTTATCGCCGATTTCTGCGGTTAGTGAGGTCCACGCGGCCCACTCATCCTCATCCAGCGGATCCTCGATGGATACCAGCGGGTACTTGGCAACTAGCTCCTTGTAGTAGTTGACCATGTAATCGCTATCCTTCGGGCCACCTTCGAACTGGTAGGCGCCGTCGGAGAAAAACTCGGAGGAGGCAACGTCAAGAGCAAGTGCCACATCCTTGCCGGGTACGTAGCCGGCCTTTTCGATTGCCTCGCAGATAAGGTCAAGTGCCTCCGCGTTGGAATCGAGGTTGGGGGCGAAGCCGCCCTCATCACCCAAACCGGTGTTCAGGCCACGATCCTTCAGCACGGACTTCAGGGTGTGGTAAACCTCTGCACCCCAGCGCAGTGCTTCCTTGAAGGAAGGCGCACCGATTGGAGCAATCATGAACTCCTGAATATCAACGTTGGAATCAGCGTGGGATCCACCGTTGAGGATGTTCATCATCGGAACGGGCAGAACGTGGGCGTTCGGGCCACCGATGTACTTGTACAGCGGGAGGCCAGCAGATTCTGCTGCGGCCTTCGCAACGGCAAGGGACACGCCAAGAATCGCGTTGGCGCCAATCTTGCCCTTGTTGGGTGTGCCGTCAAGATCGATCAGGGTTTGATCAATGAAGCGCTGATCCTCAGCGTCCATGCCCACAATCTCAGGCTCGATAATTTCCGAAACAGCTGCGACGGCGTCCGCAACGCCCTTGCCGCTGTAACGATCCTTATCGCCATCACGGCGTTCAACCGCCTCAAAGGCGCCTGTTGATGCGCCGGAGGGAACGCCAGCGCGGGCGAAGGTGCCATCGTCAAGCAAGACCTCGACCTCAACGGTCGGGTTGCCACGTGAATCCAGAATTTCGCGGGAAGCTACAGCTTCAATGCTGGCCACAGGTACTCCTTTGGTTAATCGACATAGCCGCGGCGCGGCCACGTTCTATATTCTTGCGCAATTTCGCTCCGTGCGTTAGCCCGTAACGCAATTGCGCGCATACTTTCGCCCCGAGCGTTCTCGCTTGCGCGAAATTTCCGGGACTAGTTACCTAGTTGCTGGCTCGGATCTGGTTGGATCGAGCCCAGCGAACGATCGTCAGTGGTCAAGAAGGGCGGAAGCTCCCCTGTTGCACTGGCGTAACGTGGGCTGAATTCAATGTCAGGATCAGCAGAAACCGCAGCCAACTCCGCGTTGAACTCAGGAGATGCCTGACTCAACGTGACAGCCAAGCACACATCCTTGATTTCATCGGGAGAATCTGTGGTTACCTCGCCCACGCCCATGGACTGTGAACACGCGGCGAAAGCACTATCTTCGAACTCCGGGCTGATCTGATCACTGTAATCGTCCAGAATTGGCCCGAGCAGCGCCGAGTTCATACCGATCTGCAGCAGCTGAATACGCGGATCCTGATCGGTTACTCCCAGATCGGATGCCAGAGCATCAATGCTCTTCTCCGATACTTCCTGTCCGTTCACGATTGCTGCCGTGCCAGGATTCGATGAGCATCCTGCCAAAAGACCCGCAGCAAGCAGTGCCACACCAAT
>NZ_JBQCZW010000051.1:6378-8345 GCF_052089425.1 Ancrocorticia sp.
ACACGAACGTCCGCCTCAGCCCGCTCCTCCTCTTCGGTGCTCTGCCCACGTATCTTGGCAACGGCATCCGAAACCATCCGGACGTACAGATCGAAGCCCACGCCCGCGATCTGGCCGGACTGCTCGCCGCCCAACATGTTGCCGGCGCCGCGGATCTCCAAATCCTTCATGGCTACCTGAATGCCGGAGCCCAGATCCGAGTTGGAGGCAATCGTGCGCAACCGCTCCAGAGCATTCTCGGTCATCGCGCGATCCGGTTCGTAGAGGAAGTAGGCGTAGGCACGCTCGCGCCCACGGCCAACGCGCCCGCGCAGCTGGTGAAGCTGAGACAGGCCAAACTTGTCCGCGTTTTCCACAATGAGGGTGTTGGCATTCGAAATGTCCAAGCCAGTCTCCACGATCGTGGTGCACACGAGCACATCGATTTCCTTCTGCCAGAAGTCATCGATCACCTGCTCCAGCTGGCCCTCACTCATCTTGCCGTGCGCCATGGCGATGCGGGCCTCCGGCACCAGTTCCTGCAAGTGGGCTGTCACGCGCGCCATATCGTGCACGCGGTTATGAACGTAGAACACCTGCCCATCGCGCAAGAGTTCACGGCGCACCGCCGCCACGATCTGCTTATCCTCGCGAGCGCCTACGTATGTGAGAACCGGGTGGCGTTCCTCGGGAGGTGTGGCAAGCGTGGACATCTCGCGCACTCCCGTCACCGCCATTTCCAGCGTTCGCGGAATCGGGGTGGCGGACATGGAGAGCACATCAACGTTCGGGTAGAGCTGCTTGAGGGTCTCCTTGTGTTCCACGCCGAAGCGCTGCTCCTCGTCAATAATCACGAGGCCAAGATTCTTGAAGCGCACGTTGCCGGTGAGTAGGCGATGAGTTCCGATCACTACGTCCACGGTGCCGTCAGCCAGCCCCGCGATGGTCTCATCGGATTCGCGATCGGACTGGAAGCGGGACAGCGCGGCCAAGCGCACGGGGAAGCCTTGATAGCGTTCGGTGAAGGTGTCCAAGTGCTGCTGGACCAGAAGGGTGGTGGGCACCAAGACGGCCACCTGCTTGGAATCCTGCACCGCCTTGAAGGCTGCGCGCACGGCGATCTCCGTTTTACCGTAGCCCACATCGCCGGAAATCAACCGATCCATCGGCACAGGCTTCTCCATATCAGCCTTCACCTCGTGGATGGTATGAAGCTGATCCGGAGTTTCCACGTAGGCGAACGCATCCTCGAGTTCGTGCTGCCACGGGGTATCTGGGGAGAATGCATATCCCTTCGTGGATTGGCGTTGGGCGTACAGGCGCACCAGCTCTCCCGCGATCTGGCGGGTGGCGGCCTTCGCCTTGGCCTTAGTTTTCGCCCAGTCGGCACCGCCCATCTTGTTGAGCGTTGGGGCTTCCCCGCCCGAATACTTGGAAATCTGATCCAGCGAATCGGTGGGAACCCACAGCTGATCCGGGGGTGCGCCGCGGCGAGTGGAGGCATACTCCACCACGATGTACTCGCGCTGGGTATCGCGGTTCGATCCAATCGCGCGCTTGGCCATCTTGACGAACCGGCCAACGCCATGTTGTTCATGGACGATGTAATCGCCCGGCTTGAGGGAGAGCGGATCCACCGTTGCCTTGCGGCGCGCTGGCATCTTCCGCATGTCGCGCGTGGATGAACCTCCGCGCCCCATGATGTCCGCCGCCGCAAACACCGCGAGGTGCTGCTCCACCATGACAAAGCCCGATGCGATCGGGGCTGCCGTCACATAGCAGATCGAGGGATCCAGCGTTTCGGGCAAATCCTCCACGTACAGCGCGGGCACGCCAGCTTCTTCCAGCTGATCGCGCAGGCGGCGGCCTAGGCCAGGGCCTTCCACCGCCAGAACCATTCGCCACGATTGTTGGGAGAAACCGGTGATCGCCTTGATCGCCTCGTCCACCTTGCCGAGGAAGCGCTGGGGCTCGCGGGCCGTGACCGC
>NZ_JBQCZW010000051.1:8445-10297 GCF_052089425.1 Ancrocorticia sp.
CCACCCAGAGTAAGCCACTCGTGCCCGAGGTCAAGCGCCTCATCGCGGGTATCGTCCAACGAGGCGAAGGAAGCGGCGTCCACGTTGATCGGGACGTTTCCGCCGGATGCAGCGGCACTCCAGGCAGCGGAGAGGAACTCCTGCGTTGTGGCGATCAGCGATTCGGCGCGCTGGGAAACCCGTTCGGGTTCCACGATGGTCATGCGTGCATTGGGCGGGAGGGTCTCCACCACCGGCACCATCTTGTCCACCAACGCGGGTGCAAGCGATTCCATGCCTTCTGGGGCGATGCCATCCGCGATTTGCGAGAGCATATCTTGCGCGCCGGGCAGGATACTCATCAGGTTGCGAGCCTTGGTGCGCACTTCCTGCGTCAGCAGGATCTCCCGGCAGGGGGTGGCGAATAGTTCATCCGCCGGTTCCATCGAGCGCTGATCCGCCACGGAGAACGTGCGGATCTCGTCCACTTCATCGCCAAACAGATCAAGGCGCAGCGGGTGGGATTGCGTAGGCGGGAAAACATCGATGATTCCGCCACGCACTGCGAACTCTCCGCGACGTTCCACCATGTCCACCCGCACATAGGCGGCGCCCACTAGATCATTTTCCAGTTGCTCTACATCAATACGATCCCCCACCCGCACACGTACAGGGTTCAATTCGCCCAATCCTGCCGTGATGGGTTGGAGCAAAGCGCGCACAGGCATGATGAGCACTCGCATCGGATCGAATTCTTCGGGGTGGGCGAGCCTACGCTGGACGAGCAGGCGCTGGGCTACCGTATCCGAGCGCGGCGAAAGCCTTTCATGGGGCAGTGTCTCCCACGAAGGAAAGATCTCCAGCGAGGAATCCGGAAGGTAAGCGCGCAGCGCTCCCTGCAGTTCTTCAGCACCGCGCCCCGTTGCCGTCACGGCCACAAGAAGCGGCGATTCATTGAGGCTCTGGGAACTGGCCCGCTTTCCGGCGCTGCCACCTTCGGGCGCGGCCGGCCTGGGTGCTACCGCTCCGGGTGTCGCTTCGTTTTGGGCCGAGCAATCCCGCTCCCGCCGTTCAAAATGTGCGATGGCGGGAGGCACCATTCCACGCGGCATGGAGATGTTCGCCGCTTGTGGGCCGGCAAGTGCCGGGTCCTGCGCGATAAGTGGCAGGAGTGGGCGTAAATCCATGAATTCCTCTCAGCAAGAGCGAAGATCAGAGCGAATGAAGGCTAGTGGGCCAAAGCGGAGCGGGCGGGCTTGTGGTCTAATGGGCTGGTGCCCGACGTGAGGCTGGAGGTCAGTGCGAGTGAAGGCGGGTTGTGGCCTTATCAAGACCGATGGCAAGAACATCCTCGATCGCATCAGCCCCGCGTTCAAGGAGGGCGGGAAGATCGGTGCGTTCGTCAGAAGAAAAGGGGCGGAGCACATAATCGGCGGGATCTTGGCCGCCCGGTGGGCGGCCAATGCCGAATCGCAGCCGAATGTAGCTTTTCGTGCCGGTTGTAGAGGTGATCGACTTGAGACCGTTGTGCCCGCCTTCGCCACCACCACGTTTCAGCTTGAGTGTGCCGAACGGAAGATCGAGATCATCGTGGATCACGATCAGGTTCTCTGGATCCACCTTGTAGTAGTCAAGAAGCTTTTTAACTGGGCCACCCGACGTGTTCATATACGAATCGGAGGTGGCAAGAATGATGCGTTCCTCGCCCATCCGTACCCCAACGGCATGCGTGTTCGTGGCGCGATGGCCTTTCAGCGTACCCCCAGAACGCGCGGTCAAGACATCAATGAGCATATGCCCAACGTTGTGCCGGGTTCGGGCGTACTTCTCCCCCGGATTACCCAAGCCAACAACGGCGTACATACCTCTCCTC